>CALVYO010000091.1 GCA_944372275.1 uncultured Bacilli bacterium | reverse complement strand
ATATATTTTTTATTTTCGTATTTTTCGCCATAACTTGTTATTACTAAATCTTTTATACCTAAATCTATTCCTACTACTTTAGTTGGTACGATATTTTTTTCTTCTCTTTCTTGTTCATATAGTACTGATACATAGTATCTATTTATTTCTTTACTTACTGTGGCATTTATTATTCTTCCTTTTATTTCTTTTATTTTACGATATCCTCTTATTTTCATAGCATTTAATTTGGGTAAGGTGATTGTTTTATTTATTAAATCTAATTTAATATTTTCATATACTTTATTTTTATAAATGTTTTTTACATAGCTTGTACGATAACTATTTTTACTATATTTATCTTTATATTTTGGATAATTTTTGGTTCGATAAAAATTTTTAAACGCATCTTCTAAATCAAATATTGTCGTTCTTAATGCTATACTATCTACTTCCATTAACCATGGATATGTTTGTTTTAAAATTGGTAGTTCTTTTATACAATCAAATTTTTGTTTAGTTATTTTATTTTCTTTATATGCTGTTTCTTTTTCATATAGCATTGTATTGTAAATAAATCTAGTGCATCCTAAAGTTTTATTTATTACTTCTTGTTGTTCTTTATTTGGATATAATCTAAATTTATATGCTTTATAGATTTTCATTTTATCACCACCTTGATGTAATTTTATCATGCGTATATATGTTTGTCAATACACTTGTTAAAATTTTGCAAAGAACTTTCCTAGTATATAAAAAGTTCAAAATAAAATTGAACTAATTTTTTATATACTTATCGCATCTATTTCCCCATATATCGATTAATTTATTATCTTTATAAATTCTTAATAATTCACAATTATTACTACAACCGCCACAGTCAATAGCTTTAGTATCAAATGAAATATTTTGAATATTTAAATCATAGGTTTTTCCTATACTATTTTTTTTAGCCAATATAGCAATTCCTAATGCTCCCATCAAATGACTATTAGGATCTACTATAACATCGGTATTTAATATTTCTTTAAAATATTTTAAAACTCCTAAATTTTTAGAAACGCCTCCTTGAAATATAACAGGCGATTTTATATTTTTACCTTTACCAACGTTATTTAAATAGTTTAAAACTATGCTTTTACATAAACCAGCTACAATATCTTCTTTTTTATAACCAACTTGGGCCTTATGAATTAAATCTGATTCAGCAAAAACTGTACATCTAGCTGCTATTTTAACTGGATTGTTACTTTTTAAAGCGAGAGGTCCAAAATCTTCAATATTAATATTTAATCTTTTTGCTTGACTTGATAAAAAAGACCCAGTTCCAGCTGCACACAAAGTATTCATCGCATAATCAGTAATAATACCATTATTAAGTAAAATTATTTTTGAATCTTGCCCACCTATTTCCAATATCGTTTTAACATCAGGATAAATAGATAAAGTTCCAACTGCATGTGCCATAATTTCATTTTTAACAATATTAGCATCCAATAATAAACCAATCAATTTTCTAGCACTACCAGTTGTACCAATACCTTTAACGATATATTTATTATCTAAATTATTTTTTAAAATATTAATTAATTTTTTAACTGCATTAACAGGATTACCTTCCGTCCAAATATAGGAAGAAGTTATAATATTATTGTTTTCATCGATTATAACACCCTTAGTAGATATACTTCCAATATCTACTCCTAAATAACAATTCATTTTCTCCTCATTTCTATCATATCATAAAAAGCTTCTAACCTAGTTTTTATTCCAACTTCACTCGTATTCGCATCGAAACTGAAATGTATCATTGGTACATTATTTTCATTAGCTATTTTATCTAATAATGGCATAACGCCTATTTCAGGAGTACAAAAACTAGATTTGATATGAATAATACCATCATACTTTTTATCACACAAATATTTAGTCCAATATACGTTACTAGAAGCGTCCGCACTAAACTGATATTTCATATATTGTTTAGATTTCTTTAAGGCCTTTTTATTTATTTTTTTATAATTTACTAACAAATAAGTTACATTAGTAAATCTTTTTAATTCGATATTATATTGCGCTAATTCTTTTTCTAAATAATAATTGCTAAATGGTTCCATTAGTGTATATAATTCACCAATAATCCCAACTTTTAAACAATCCTTCGGTTTATTTATTTTAATTTTTTTAAACTTTTTAAAATATTTTCTATACATAATATATAAACTAATTGAATTATTAACTAAAGAAAATTTATTTAACATTTCTTGTTTCAAGTTACTAAAACTGTTTTTAGTTATTTCAAAGCCAATATTTCTTCTTATATAATCATCAATTTTATCCATATACTTAACCATTTTAATTGTTATAAATAAATAATATAATCCTTTTAAAACATTAAATTTTTTATCGATTCTTTTTATCATTTTATAAATTCTTTTAACATTAGCCTTACCATTAGTAATTAAATTTAATAATTCAAATTTATAGCCTAAATCTTTTAATATTTGTTCTTGTAATTCACTATAATAACCGTATCGACAACCACCACCAAATTGAATTAAAATATTAGCTCCATTATCTAACGCTTCGATCATCGTTCCTAAAGTATATTTAAATGGCGTACAGACAAAATCAGGACTATATTTACTACCTAATTCAATTGTTTTAGCAGTTATAAAAGGTGCTACTAAAATATCGGCATTAACTATTTTACTTAATAAATATTTAGCAGGAACATAATAATCCCCCATATGAGGAAATGAAACTTTAATTTTGTTCAAGAATATCAACAAAACTTTCTATTCTAGTTTCCATTCCTGCTAAAGAATCTAAATCATCGATTACCAAATTTAAATATGGCTTATCGATTTTGCGCATAACTAATTCATTAACTAAACTATCTAAGCCACAAGGAAATGTCGTAAAAAATACGATACCATCAACTTGTTCTTTACAATATATGACACTTGAAACATTTACCTTACTATATTTCCAATAAAGTTCTTTTGACAAATAAAAATAATAATCATCATTAAATAAATCACTATAAATTATTTCAATATTATACTTTTTAAATAAATTGATAACTTCACTTAAATACTTATCCCGAATATTATAAGAATGCCCAACTAATAGTATTTTTTTATTGATACTATTTAATTTACTCATATTTTCTAGTTTTATTTTTTTTAACTCTTTATTATATTTAATCGTAGCTATTTTATAGGCTTTTTTAATTTGTTTTGTTTTAAATTTTAATTCTTTACCAATTTTTAAATAATTTTTAATTTCTTTTTCATTATCAAAAGTTAAAATATTAACTTTAAAAAAATTATTAACTAAATCATATAAACAATTAAAATTAGAACACATTTGATTTTTATAGTCATATTGCAAATTAGGTATCAAAATATAATCACATTTATCTTGTAAATAACTAATATGACCTAAAAACATTTTCATTGATAAACACATCTCACTATTTGCAATAGCATTACCTAGTTCAATTATTTCTTTTGTCGTGTCGTAACTTATAACTTCAACATTTAATTCTTTAAAAAAATATAACCACTTTTGACAATAATAGTAATATAATCCTTTAGGTAGTCCTATTTTCATATCATCACCTAAACAAATTATATTACTAAATATAATTTATATGACTTTTTATAAACAATATGATATAATTTTATTTAGGTGAAGTTTATGGAATTTAGAGAATTAACTAATCAAGAATTTATTAATTTTATAACAAATTGTCCTTTAAAATCAATTTATCAAACACCTGAATATGGGTTTATAATGCATAATCAAGGTTTTGATTCATTACTTTTAGGATTAGTCAATGATAATATTGTTAAAGCAGCAGCCTTAATTTTGGTAAGAAAAGAAGAAGGTTTTAAATATGCTTATGCTCCTAGAGGATTTATTTTAAATTATGAAGATTTCGATATATTAAAAGAATTTAGTAGCAAAATTAAAGATTATTTAGGGAAAAAAGGTATTATGGGGATAAAAATTAATCCTTTAATTATTAAAGCAATATATGATTTCGATAATCAAATGGTTACCAAAAATCCAAAATATGAATTAATGTTTGAAGCATTAAAACATAATGGATATTATCATTTAGGTTACAACAATTTTTTTGAAGCCTTAAAGCCAAGATTTGAAGCTATAATAGATTTAAATAAATCAATTAATGAATTATTTGAAAATATTAAAAAAGAATACCGAACGAAAATTAGAAGTGCCATTAGAAACGGAATTAAAGTATATAAAGGAGATTTTAATCAATTAAATTATTTATATCAATTTACCAAAGATAAATACAGTCGAGATTTAAATTATTTTAAAGATTGTTATGGTTTTTTTTCTAAAAGAAATATGATTGAATTATATTATACAAAATTAGACACTAAATTACATTTAGAAATTATTCAAAAAAAATTAAATTATTACGAACAACAAAGTAATTATCTAAATTCATGTATATTAAAAAATCCTAATAATAATAAAAAAATAATTAATAAAAAAATAAATACTGATAAATACTTGAATCAATATAAAAATGAATTAATTAAAGCAACCAATTTACTACGTCAATATCCAGATGGTATAATTACTTCATGCATGTTGTTAATAAAACAAGAAAATGAAATAACAATATTAGTTGATGGATATGATAATAAATTTAAAAAATTTAATTCTAAGCATCTATTAATATGGCAAATAATAGATATTTATAAAAAGCAAGGTTTTACTAAATTTAATTTAGGTGGTATGTCTAATATGACTATCGATGATAAAAAATATACTGGGTTAGATGAATTTAAAATGGGATTTGGCGCTAAAATGTATGAATATGCTGGCGATTTTGAATTAGTAACACATAAAAGAAATTATAATTTATATCGCAATTATGTGCCTTTAAAAAATTTAATAAAAAGCAAGTTAATCAAATAACTTGCTTTTTTAATCATTAAAAAAGTTAGGAATTAACCTAACTATTTAATAATTTCAGTAACGTTACCCGCACCAACAGTGTGGCCACCTTCACGGATAGAGAATTTAGTTCCGTTTTCGATAGCAATTGGAGCAATTAATTCAACTGTAATTTCAACGTTGTCACCTGGCATAACCATTTCAGTTCCTTGAGGTAATTCAATAACACCAGTTACATCTGTAGTTCTGAAATAGAATTGTGGACGATAATTTGTAAAGAATGGTTTATG
>CALVYO010000090.1 GCA_944372275.1 uncultured Bacilli bacterium | reverse complement strand
TGATATAATTATTTAGTTGGGAGTGATGTAATTTGAAAAAAACAAAAATAATTTGTAGTATAGGACCTGCAAGCTGTGATTATAATGTAATGGCTGAAATGGTAAAAAATGGAATGAATGTGGCAAGAATTAACTTTTCTCATGCTACTTTAGAAGAAAGAAAAGAAGTGGTTGAATCAGTAAAAAAAGTAAGAAGTATAACAGGCATTAATGTAGCAATATTATATGATACCAAAGGCCCTGAATTTAGAAGTGGATTATTAGAAAATGATGAAATAAAATTAATTGAAGGAAATACTATTAGAGTTGTAAAAGATGATGTATTAGGTAATGAAAAAAGAATTACTGTAAATTATCCTGATTCACTTGATTCAATAGATGTAGGAAACACTATTTTATTAGAAAATGGATTAATGAGTATGGAAGTTATATCAAAAGAAAAAGATGGATTAACTTGCAAAATTATAAGTGGAGGAATTCTTGGTAATAAAAAAAGTTTAAGTGTACCAGGAGTTCACTTAAATATGCCATTTATTAGTAAACAAGATGAAGAAGATATTATTTATGCTTGTGAACATGAAGGTGATTTTTTAGCATTGTCTTTTGTATCTACTAAAGAAGATGTTTTAAGTGTAAAAGAGATATTAAAAAAACATAATCGTGAAGATATGAAAATAATTGCTAAAATAGAAAGTACAACAGGTATTAAAAATTTAGATGCGATAGCCGATGCAGTAGATGGAATTATGGTGGCTAGAGGTGATTTAGGTGTCGAAGCAGCAATGGAAGATTTACCAATATTACAAAGAAAAATAATTGAATGTTGTCGTAGACATGGTAAATTTTGTATAGTTGCTACTGAAATGCTAGAATCAATGAA
The DNA here is from genome assembly GCA_944372275.1 of uncultured Bacilli bacterium. Taxonomy (GTDB): domain Bacteria; phylum Bacillota_I; class Bacilli_A; order RF39; family UBA660; genus Faecisoma. The sequence continues at coordinate 4,354 of CALVYO010000090.1, read as the reverse complement.
AAAAAACATGCGACCAACTAGAGCCGAAGTATCGGATGTAGCCAATGCTGTTTTAAATGGTACAGATGCAGTTATGTTATCTGGAGAAACAACAACTGGAAAATACCCAGCTGAAACAGTTGGATATATGGCTAAAATATGCGAAAATATTGAAAAATATTTAGAAAGTAATATTAATCAAAATTATGTAAATAGAACGATTGAAGGCATAATTGCAGCAAACGTTGTTGAAACAGTAAATTTATTAGATGTAAAATTAATTGTAGCAACTACTATAAGTGGTTCAACTGCTTCATTAGTAAGTAATTTAAGACCAAAATCATTAATTTTAGCGACTTGTCCAACAGATAATGTTGCGCGTTCATTAACTTTAAATTTTGGGGTATATCCAGTAGTTACTAAATTATTTAGTTCAACAGACGAAATAGTAAAAGATGCCAAAATAAAAGCAACAGAATTTATGAATTTAGAAAAGAATGATATAATTTTGATAACTGGCGGATTTTATGATGAAAATAAAAAAGGTAAAACAAATTTTATGAAAATTGAAAGGATATAAGTTCCTTTTTTTCTTGACTAAAATTAATATTTAATTTATAATTATTATTAAGAGTAGAAGGGATAAAATGAATAAAACGAAGATTATTGCTACAGTTGGACCAGCCACTGCCGATAAAAATATATTAAAACAAATAATAGAAAATGGTGTCGATGCTTTGAGAATAAACATGAGTTATTCAACACCAACTTTTTGTCGTGGAATTATAAAAATAATAAATGAAATAAATATTGAATTAAAATCACATATTGCTATTATATTAGATATAAAAGGTCCAACGATTAAAATAAACCGTATTTTAAATGGGGAAGCATATTTAAAAAAAGATGATAAAATAAGAATTTATCGTGATGCTGTTTTAGGTGATTGTACTAAATTTAGTGTTGATTACAAAAATTTAATTGAAGATGTTCCTTTAAATGCTAATTTAGTTATCGATGGAAATATTGAATTAAAAGTACTAGAAAAATATGATGATTGTTTACTATGTAAAGTTATTAAACCAGGTGAGATTAAAGATAATGTCTCATTACGTTTGCCAAATGTAAAATTAAATAAAAATTATTTGTCTTTACAAGATAAAGAAATTATTAAATTTGCTAGTGATAATGATGTTGATTTTTTAGCCTTATCTTTTATTTCTAGTTCAGAAGATGTTTTAGAAGTAAATGATTTGTTAATTAATATCGGTAACGAGCATTTACAAATTATTTCTAAAATAGAAAATGATTTTGCTATTGATGATATTGATAATATTATTAAAGTAAGTGATGGAATTATTATCGATAGAAAAGATTTGGGAATTGAAGTACCATTAGAAAAAATTCCCGGAATTCAAAAAAGAATTATTTCTAAATGTCACGCTAGGGGAATTATTAGTGTAATTGCTACTGATTTACTATCTAGTGTAAATAGTTTCGATTATCCAACGAGAGCAGAAGTGTCAGATGTGGCTAACGCCGTTTTAGATGGAACTGACTGTATTATGTTATCTGATGAAACAACAATTGGCAAAAATCCGGTAGAAACAGTTAAATTGTTGGAAAATATATTAAATACTGTCGAGCAAGATATTGACTATGAATATATGCTAGAAAAAGCCATTAAAACTGAAAAAAGAGATGCAACAGGTTCTTTGGCATATAGTGTAGCAGGGTGCGCTTTAAGACTTAATTGCAAAGCAATATTTACGCCAACTATGAGTGGTTATACTGCTAAAAAAATAAGTAGATTTAGACCTGTTTGTCCTATTATTGCGCCAAGTCCTAATGAATTAACAACCAAGTCATTAGCCTTAAATTTTGGTGTATATCCAATTTTGATCGATGATTTAAAAAATTTAGACTCAATTATTGAAAAAAGTAAAAAATTAGCTAAAGATGTGTTGCAGTTAAAAGAAAAAGATAATATTATTATTACCGGTGGTTATCCATTTAAAAAGGTAAAATATACTAATTTTATGAAGATAGAAGAAATATAAGGAGGGGTAAATATGTATGATTTAGGTGAACACTTTAAAATTGATTATGAAAAAATTAAACCTAATCCTGCTAGTGTATTACAAGGAAGTAAATATCGTTTTACAATTTTATCTGATCGATTGGTTAGAATTCAATATAGTGAAAGTGGAACATTTTCTGATGAACCAACTTTATTAGTTAAAAATAGAAATTTTCCTAAAGTAGATTTTCAAGTTAAACAAGACAAAAATTATTTAGAACTTATAACTCCTTATTTTAAAATATACTATGAAAAAGAAAAGAAAATAACTAATAGTAATAATTTCAAAGTTGAAATATTAAATACTGATAAGGTTTGGCATTATAAACACGTTGAAGCTAAAAATTATGAAACACCGGTATTAATCGAAAAAGGTAAAATAGAAAATACTAAAAGTTTATATTCATTAGATGGATTTGTTTCCATCGATGATTCTAAAGGTAAAATAGTTTGTGAAGATGGCACAATAAAAGATAATAATAACGATGGTATAGATATATATTTATTTGTTTATTTAAATGATTTTGATTTGTGTTTAAAAGATTATTTTACTTTAACTGGTTTTCCAGCTTTAATTCCAAGATTTGCTTTGGGAAATTGGTGGAGTAGAAATAATGAGTATAATGATACATCTTTAAAAGAATTAGTCGATGATTTCAATAAATATCAAATTCCTATTTCAGTTATCTTGTTAGATAAAGATTGGCACATAAGAACATATAAAGATAAAGAACATTTAAAAACTGGTTTTACATTTAATAAAGATTTATTTAAAGCACCATATGAAATGATATCTTATTTACATAACCAAGGAATTAGAATAGGGTTAAACATTAATCCAACTGAAGGTTTTTATGACATGGACGAATATTTTGAACAGGCTAAAAAATATTTGGTAGTCGATGAAAATGGTGTGATACCATATAATGTTTTAGATCCTAAATGGATCGATGTATATTTAAAATTATATATTCATCCATTAGATGCTTTGGGTGTTGATTTCTATTGGTTAGATCATTATGATAAAAAAGATATTTTTAAAGATTTTTTACTTAAACATTATCAGTTTTACGATATGAATAGAAACTATAAAAGAAGACCGATGATGTTATCTTATAGTTCTTCTTTAGCGCAACATCGATATCCCGTTTTATATTCTGGTAAAACAAAAGTAAGTTGGGAATCTTTAAAACAAATTCCTAAATTTAATAGTGCTGCTACTAATATTGGTGTTAGTTTCTTTAGTCACGATATTGGAGGATATTTTAAAGGTATTGAAGATAATGAATTATATACTCGCTATGTTCAACTAGGGGTGTTTTCTCCAATATTTAAGTTTGGTGCTGATTGTGGTAAATACTATAAAAGAGAGCCTTGGCGCTGGAGTGTTAAGACATTAGGAATTGTAAGAGATTATTTACAATTAAGACATAAATTATTGCCTTATTTATATAGTGAAGCATATAAATATACGAAAGATGGAACACCTTTAATTAAGCCAATATATTATGTTGCTAAAGAAATGTACGATGATTTATTATATAGTGATGAATATTATTTTGGTAGTCAATTGTTCGTTTGTCCTATTACTAAAAGAAAAGATTATGTAATGAATCGCGTAGTACATAGATTTTATATGCCAGAAGGAATTTGGTATGATTTCTTTACTGGTCAAAAATATCCTGGTAATAATAATTATGTTACATTTTATAAAGATCAAAATTATCCTGTATTTGCTAAAGCGGGTAGTATTATTCCATTAGGATCAAATGATAATTTAAATGATACAACGCCACCTAAAAATATGGAAATACATTTTTTCCCTGGTATAAGTAATGAATATTTATTATATGAAGATGATGGTATATCAAGTTTATATCAAAAAGGATTTTATTTATTAACTAAAATAGAATATAATTATATGCCAAGTAATTATACCGTTATAATTAGAGCATTAGAAGGTAAAAGTGGTATCGTACCTGAATATCGTAATTATAAATTAATATTTAGAAATGCTAAAAAAGCCACTGATGTTATTGTCTATGAAAATAGAGAACAAATTGATTGTAAGTCATATGTATCAGGCCCTAATTTTGTTGTTGAAATTAATAATGTAAAATCAATTAGCCAATTAACAGTAAACTGTAAAGGTAAAGATATTGAATTTGATCCAACTAGATTAATTAACGATGATATTGCTGGTATATTAGACGATTTACAAATTGAAACATTGATGAAAGAAAAAATAGATTCAATTATATTTAGTGATTTACCAATTAAGAAAAAAAGAATTGC
>CALVYO010000089.1 GCA_944372275.1 uncultured Bacilli bacterium | reverse complement strand
AAGTATAACAAAAAGAATGTACAAAATTGTGCATTTTTATATTACATTTTTTGTACATTTTTATATTATCATTAACATTATGGCATTAATAATGATGATTTATTCAATTTATGCTATAATTCAAGAAAAACAAAAGTCAAAATATTATAAAAAGACTATATTATATGAAACAAATTATGATAAATATTTTACAATGGTAAGAAAGCAAAAAATAGTGGTTTTAAAAAAGAGACTACAACTACCGTTTTTAAAATTTTTTAGTTAAAATAAAGAGGTTAATAAGATGGAAAGAATACAATTGCAGTATATTCTTTTTGGTATGTGTACTATATCAGGTCTTGTCTTTATAATATATCTTTTAAAAAATAAAGATTAGGGATTAGATTATGATGAAATTATTGCAATGATGAAAGAACAAACAGAAAATAATTTAAATGTATTAAAAAGAAAAGATAAAGAGATTAATGAAATTGAAAAAGAAATATTAATTTGTAAAAAAGAATTAGGAATAAAACCTTTTAAAAAAGGTTGAAAAAGGTTAAAAAAGCAAAAAATTACGCTATTGTTATTGCCTTTTTTAAAATTATATATATAATAAATTCAAATTGTTGGGTGTGTTTGCCCACTTTATATTATATATTGATTTGAAAGGTGGCAAGCACGTGTGTTTTTTGCCCCCTTTTTTAGTACACAACATAGGAAACTATGTATTTATAAAATTTTTTAAAGAGTGAAAGGAGGATTTTGTATGAAGAAGATGGCTATTAAAAATGACATTGTAAAAAATTTAAAGACAAAACTTTCAAATCAAAAAATCAAAATTTCTTTTGGTAATAAGATAGGATTGGGTTACGACGGTTGCGGAACCCATACTCACAAATAATTTTTTAAAATCAACCTCCTATGTTGTGTAATTATTTATTGGAGGTAAGATATGAGAAGTCCATGGTTAAGTCGTGAATACGAAAAATCTAAAGATGTTATAGTTACAAAAATTAATGAAAATTATGAATTAAAAAATGAAAATACTAATACAACGATAGTATTAAATGAAGATGAATATCAAAAATATGAAAACAACTTATTTAATGAAATAGAGTGGGAAAGATTATTTTTAAAAGGGCTAGCAGTTGACAAAAATTGTAAAGATTTAGTGATTGATAGTTCTTTTGATGTAAGTAATAAAAAATTTATAAAATCTAATAAAGTGGAAAATTTTCTATTAAAAGTTGGAAACGAAAAATTTGAAATACTAATAAATCCTGAATTAGGATCTTGGATGTCTTTTAGTGAAAAAGAATATCGAAGATACGAAAATAATGAATTGACACAAGAGGAATGGTTAAGTTTATTTATTAGAGGCTTAGCAGAAGATAAGGAACACACTGAAGTTGATTTTGATTTTCCACTTCCAGCCGATTATCCAAGTGTAATAGTAGTTAATATTACTACTGGTTGTAATTTGAGATGTAAATACTGTTTTGCTGATTGTGGTCCATTTAAAGGAGAAAATATGACAGAGGATGTAATGGATGCAACAATTGATAGTATGTTATCTATGCCACAAGTAAAAGTTATTACATTTGAATTTCAAGGTGGAGAAGCTTCTACTAATGTTCCAGGCATGAGAAAATTTATTGAAAAAGTAGAATCCGTAAAATCTAAATATGATAAATTAGTAAAATATAGAGCAGAAATTAATTGCATTTTAGTAACACAAGAACTTATAGATTTAGTAAAAGAATTTAATGTAAGTGTAGGGGTAAGTTTAGATGGACCAAAAGAAATGACTGATCAAACTAGAGTTGATATTAATGGTAATGGTGCTTTTGATAGAATTGAAAAAGGAATTAAGAAGTTAAGAGATAATGGTATTTATATTGATGGAGCCGTTTGTACAATAGGACAACATAACGTTCATTATCCAAGACAATTAATGGAATATTTTGATAAAGTCGGAATGAACTTTAAACCAAGACCAGTAAATATTCTAGGTAGAGAAAAAGAAAATAATTTAACTACAAAACCTGGAGAATGGGCTAAATGTTTTAAAGAAATGCATCAAATGAAAGATGAAATAGATGTTGAAAACTTTTCTGTTCATATATTTGAAGAAAACGTTTATACACCGATTAGAGATTATATTTGTTTAAGATATCCATGTGGAGCTGCAAGAGAATTAGTTTCAGTTAATCCAAATGGTGATGTATTTCCTTGCGATGGATTTAAAGGTGAAAAGAAATTTGTTATGGGAAATGTTTTAAATGAAAAAATAGAAGATATGTTGAAGAAACCTGAAATAATTAAATTAAGAAATAGAACTGCTGAAACAATAGAAAAATGTAGTAAATGTAGGTTTAGAGGAATGTGTTGTTCTTGTTGTTATTCTGCTTTTGGAAAATTTGGCGATATTTATAGAGAAGATCCACATTGTTCTGATAGAAGACAAATGTATATTTATTTAATGCAGGCATGGATTCAAGAAAATGTTTTGAATAAGGAATTAAAGAATGAAAAACAATCAGTTGTTAGTTGAAAGTCAAGAAACAGGTAAAACTACATATTTATTTAATGAGATTAATAAATTAATTTCAGATGGTTTTGGAATTATAGTGTTAGATTCGGCTACTGAACACGAAGATAAATCATTATTAAAGAAAGTAATTAATAATAATAGTAATTCTGTTATTATAGGTATGCACGATGAAAAGCAAGTTGTTTTAGGTAATATACCTATAAGCGATTTTATTAAAAATTTTATGGATTACTTTCCTTTTCGTGATGTTATAAAAAATAAAGATAAAATAATATGTTTTGATTTATCATTCTTTTTAGAAAAAGGTCATGAAGTTTATGAAGAAACGAATGATATAAAACAATATCGTTATTATAGAAATTTATATAATAATTTATCACAACAAATCGCATTATCATTAATTTTAATGGAAAAATGTAGTATAATTAAAGATAGAATTGTTGTTATGGATGAGATAGAATTTCCTATTACAGACTATGATATTAGTATTTTGCAAAATAATTTGAATTTTTTAGCGGCAGTGCATCCAGAAAATGCTTTTGGAACTTTTTATGAAAGTTTTGATAAAATTAAGTTTAAAAAATATCAAAAAAGAAAGGATTGATAAAGATGAATATTACCCCAGAACAATTAGAACAAGAAAAGCAATATTTAGAAAAGACATTAGAAGTAATAAAATCTCTTATCGAACAAGATGATATATCAATACAAAATAAAATTAGTGCTATTAATGAGATGAAAAGATACGTTTGGGAAAATAATGCAATGCTTGATGATGCTGAAATTGCGAGTGGAATGTATGATGTAAATAATGATGTAGGCTATACAAATGAAAATATAAAAAAATTACAAAAATTAAAAAAGTCATTAATCAATCCATATTTTGGTAGAGTTGATTTTGAAAAAGATGGATTCACAGATTCAATATATATTGGAATAAATGGAATTATGAAAGATTTGGATTTCTATGTTTTTGATTGGAGGTCTCCAGTAGCTAGTCTTTTTTATAATTATGGAATTGGACCTGCTTCTTATGAAGCTCCAGCTGGGATAATAAGTGGAAATGTAAATTTAAAAAGACAATATAAAATAAACGGGGAAACAATTGAAAGATGTTTTAATAGTGATATAAATATTGATGATGAATATTTACAAGAAATTTTATCGAATTCTTCATCTGATAAAATGACTAATATTGTCAATACTATTCAAAAAGAACAAAATGAAATTATTAGAAATATAGTTGATAAGTATTTGATAGTTCAAGGTATTGCTGGAAGTGGAAAAACATCAGTAGCTTTACATAGAATTGCTTATTTACTTTATAAGGAAAAAAATCTTACTTCTAATAATGTATTAATATTTTCACCTAATGAAGTCTTTTCTGAATATATTTCGGATGTATTACCTGGTTTAGGTGAAGATAATGTTTTACAAACTACGTTTAGTGATTTTGCTAGTTCATATATTAGAGATTATAAAGAAATAGAAAGTTTTACAGCATTTATTGAAAGATATTATAAAGCTGAAGTTGTTGATGAAGAAAAATTCAAAAGCACAAAATATAAATTATCTAATGAATTTAAGAATTTTTTAGATGATTATATTGAAAAAATTAAAAATCATATATCCTTTAATAAAGGCGTAATGATTAATAATAAAGAAATTACTAAAAATGAATTAAATCAATTGTTAAAAGATAGATATTCAAGGTTACCATTTTTTAGTAGATTAGATGCTATTTCTGAATATATATGTGATTCAAATAATATATCATATAAAAAACATGGTAAAACTGTAAAAGATAAATTGTGTTTACTGTTAAATGATAGTTTAGATATAAAAAATATTTATTCTAGCATTATATGTTCGGACGAGTTTAAAACTAATTCAGGTATAAGCCAAAATGAAACATTTAAAAATAGTAAAATTTTAAAATATGAAGATTTATTACCATTAATGTATTTATATTTTGAACTAAATGGTTATCCAAACGGTAATATGATAAAACATGTAATTATAGATGAAGCACAAGACTATTCTTTATTACAATTTGAAATGTTAAAGAAAATATTTGATAGAGCATCTTTTACTATTTTAGGAGATATTCATCAAACTATAAATCCTTATTATATATATAATAACTTAAATGACATAAATTCTATTTTTAATCAAAAAGGTAGATACATTGAACTTTCTAAAACCTATCGTTCCAGTGAAGAAATAATAAATTTTACAAATCATATATTAGGAATTAACAATGCTTGTTCTGTAAGAAAAAGTAATTCAATTCCAGTTGTTTTAAGAGACGTTACACGTGAACAAGTAATAGAACAATTAATTGATGATATAAAGCAAATGAAATCTAATGGAATGAAACGTATTGCTATTATTACAAAAAACAATGCAGAAACAATTGATTTATATGAAAGTTTGAGAGAACAACTAACTGATATAAATTTAATAGATGCCGAAGGTAAAAAAACAATTGGGAATACAGTTATATTGCCATCTTATATTTCAAAAGGTTTAGAATTTGATGGTGTAATTGCATATACAGATAAAGAACACTTATATCAAGAAAAAGATAAATATTTATTCTATGTAGTTTGTACGAGAGCACAACATAGTTTAACTGTATATAATCAAAAGAAATTAGTTTTAGAAAGAAAAAAATAATTATATGAATAATATTTTATGTGGAAGTTCTTGT
>CALVYO010000088.1 GCA_944372275.1 uncultured Bacilli bacterium | reverse complement strand
AATAACCCAGATTATTAACAAACCTAGGGTGGTTGATGTGATGCGCACCTGGTAGAGACTAGGTTTTATCGTTAAGGGCCCGTATTCTTGGACTTTTTTTTTTATATAAAATATGGTATAATGAGAAAAGTAATAGAAGGTGATAAAATGGATAGAGAGATAGTAAACAATATAAAAACATTGGGTATTGATATGATTGATAAAGCAGGTAGTGGTCATCCGGGGATTGTTTTAAGTGCAGCGCCTATTATATATACTTTATATGCTAAACATATGAATGTTAATGTTAATGATCCATTATGGGAAAATAGAGATAGATTTGTTTTGTCAGCAGGTCATGGTTCTGCTTTACTTTATGCTACTTTATATATGGCGGGATTCTTATCACTTGATGATTTAAAACAATTTAGGACTATTAATTCTAAAACACCAGGTCATCCTGAATATGGTGTTACTGATGGTGTTGATATGTCAACTGGGCCATTAGGTCAAGGAATTGCATCGGCTGTTGGAATGGCTATCGCAGGTAAACAATTAAATAAAAAATATGAAATACCTAAAAGAAGTAAATTAGGTAAAGAGCAAAGTTTATTCGATTATCACGTTTATGTTTTATGTGGCGATGGCGATTTAATGGAAGGAATTAGTTATGAAGCAACATCTTTAGCAGGTAGTTTAAAATTAAATAATTTAATTGTTTTATATGATTCTAATGATATAAGTTTGGATGGTAAAACTAAAGGCGTATTTGATGATGATATTATTAAAAGATTTGAATCTTTAAACTGGAATACTATTTTAGTTAAAGATGGTAATTTAATATCTAATATTGATAAGGCAATTGAAGAGGCTAAAAATAGTGATAAACCAACATTAATTCAAATAAAAACTATTTTAGGTGAAGGTTCTATTAATGAAAATACTAACAAAGTCCATGGTAGTCCTTTAGATAAAGATGATATTACAAAATTAAAATTAAAATTAAAAATCGAACCAGAAGAATTTTATGTTGATATGAATGCTAAAGAAAACTTTAGTAAACAAATAAGCGAACGAAGTTTAAAAAAATATAATTTGTTTAATCAATTAAGTTTAGAATTTGGATATACTAAGCAAGAACACAGAATCGATTTAGATCATTTAGTATTTGATTCTAATTTAAAAGAATCATTAAGAGTTACCAATGGTAAAATAATGAAAGAAATAGAAAAAAAACTACCTAATTTTATAGGTGGTTCTGCTGATTTATCTTCTTCTACTAAAACAATAATAAATAATAATATTAATTTTGGAGTTAGAGAACATGCAATGGGTGCTATATTAAATGGATTAGCACTGTCAGGATATTATGCGTTTGGATCGACATTTTTAGTTTTTTCTGATTATTTAAAGCCTAGTATGCGATTATCTAGTTTAATGAATTTACCTGTAACTTATATATTTACTCATGATTCTATTAATATTGGGCAAGATGGGCCAACTCATCAACCAATTGAACAATTAATATCATTAAGAAGTATTCCTAATATGAATGTGTTTAGACCAGCAGATGCTAAAGAAATAGTAGGATGTTGGGAATATATTATTAATAATAAAAAACCAAGTTGTTTAGTTTTATCAAGAAATGAAGTTAGTTTAAATAAATTAACTAATGCTAAAGCAGTTATGTATGGCGGCTATATCGTAAGAAAAGAAAATAATTTGTTTGCCACTATTATAAGTACAGGTAGTGAAGTAGAATTAAGTATCAAAATAGCTGATTATTTATATGAAAATTATAAAATTGATATTAGAGTAGTAAGTATGCCTAATCGAGAGTTATTTTTAAGGCAAAGTAAAGAATATCAAGAAAATATAATTCCTAAAGGATATCGAACAATCGTTATTGAAGCAGGCTCTAAATATGGTTGGGAAGGATTTGTTTATAACGATAAATACTTAATTACTTTAGATAAATTTGGTTGTAGTGGTACTATGGATGAAGTATTAAATGAAATGGATTTTAGTTATGATAAAATATTACAAAAAGTTATTAAATTACTAAAATAAGACAAAATTTTTAAATTTAAGATTATATAATTTTATTGGTGATTACTAATGAGAGAATATAATCTTTTTATTATAAAAAAAGAATATTATGATTATTATCGAAAAAATCCTTTGTTTTTATTTGATACATTAAAAAAATTATATACATTAAAAGAGGACTTTAATTATGGAATTTCCTTATATAGTCAATTATGTGAACGGGTTAATCCTTTTACTTTAAGGCATTTTATTAATAAAAAATATAGTTTAGATAATAATAAAACTTTTTATATTGATAAAACTTTTATTGAAATAAGACATACAAGAATTATTGTAAAAGGTAAAAACATGGATATAATTGATGAATTAAATGAATATAATAAATATATATTTGTATGTGATTTTATAAATAATGATTATTTTTATTTAAATAAGTTACAATATTGTTGAAAAAAATTTTAAAAAATAGTAAAATGTTTATAGGTGATTGAATATGTTATGGAATTTATTATATTTGTTAGTTGGAGTTTTAATAGGAGGAGCAATTGGTTTTTTTGTAGCGCGTAAATTGATAAAAGATCAATTAAAGAAAAACCCACCTATTAATGAACAGATGATTAAAGCAATGATGACGCAAATGGGAAGGACTCCTAGTCAAAAACAAGTTAATCAAATGATGAAACAAATGACAAAATATATGTAAAAAGTATTTTATATACTTTTTTTAATAGTAAGAGGAGAATTATTATGAAAGAATATGCAGATTTATTATTACCAAATATTGATAAAACAATCGAAGATTATAAAAAGATATATCCTAATCGTAATCTAAGTGAAGACGCTATTGTAACAAGATATGCTCCAAGTCCAACGGGATATGTTCATATGGGGGCATTATTTTCTGCTTTTATTGCTAGTAAAATGGCAAAACAAAGTAACGGAGTTTTCTTTTTAAGAATCGAAGATACCGATAAAAAAAGAGAAATTGAAAATGGTGTTACCGGAATTATCAAAGATTTAAAAAATTATGGTATTAAAATCGATGAAGGTATGATTAGTGAGACAGAATGGATAGGGGAATATGGTCCTTATATCCAAAGTCAAAGAAAAGAAATTTATCAAACATTTGCTAAACATTTAATTATGAATGATTTGGCTTACCCTTGCTTTTGTACCGAAGAAGATTTAGAAAATATTCGTAAAGAACAAGAAAGTATTAAAGATAGAATCGGTTATTATGGTAAATGGGCAAGAGATAGATATTTGTCTAAAGAAGAAGTTATAAATAAAATTAATAATGGTGAAAAATATGTAATAAGATTAAAGTCACCTGGTAGATTTGAAAATAAAGTTATATATGATGATTTAGTTAAAGGCAAATTAGAACTTCCTGAAAATGATTTAGATATTATAATTATTAAAGGTGATGGATTACCAACTTATCATTTTGCCCATTTAGTCGATGATTATTTAATGGGAACTACGCATGTTATTAGGGGAGATGAGTGGTTACCAAGTGTACCAATTCATTTACAATTATTTAAAGTATTTGGTTTTAAGCCACCTAAATATGCTCATATTTCTCCATTGTTAAAGGAAGATAATGGCACTAGAAGAAAATTATCTAAAAGAAAAGATCCAGAAGCCGCTATTTCGTATTATCACGAAAAAGGAATTCCAACTGAAGCAGTATTATTATATTTATGTACAGTTGCTAATTCTAATTTTGAAATGTGGTATTTACAAAATAAGGATAAAACAATCGATGATTTTAAATTAGAATTTAAAAAAATAAGTGCTAGTGGTTCTTTATTTGATGTTGATAAATTATTGAATATATCTAAAAATTATATTAGTTTATTAAGTGCAGTGGATGTTTATAATAATACATTAGAATATAGTGAAAATTATGATAAAGAATTATTTGATTTATTAACAAAGTATAAAGACTATAGTATTAATGTTATGAATATTGAAAGAGAGCAAAAAAAACCTCGTAAAGATTTAGCAATGTTTTCCGATTTTAGAAAACAAAATTGGTATATGTATGATGAATTATTTACTAATTTAAATTATGAATGGCAAAATATAACTGATAAAAATGAAATAAAAGAAATATTAAATTTATATATTAGTAAATATGATGTTAATGATGATAAAGAAACTTGGTTTAATAAAATGAAAGAAGTATGTGATCTATTAGGTTATGCTTCTGATATGAAAGCATATAAAGAAAATCCTGATAACTATAAAGGAAATATAGCAGATGTAAGTAATGTATTAAGAGTAAGCCTTACTACTAAAGCAATGACACCAGATTTATATGAAATAATGAAATTATTAGGTAAAGAAAGAATAGAAAAAAGGTTTAATATGGTTTAAATCTTTTTTTTATGTTAAAATAATAATAGGTGATAGAATGTTGCAAGTATTTTTATTAATATTAGGTCTTATTTTATTGATTGTGTTTTCTAATATATTTGTCGATAGTTCAACTACTTTAGCTAATGGGTTTAAAATACCTAAAATGGTTATAGCTTTAACTATAGCATCATTTTGTACCTGTGCTCCTGAATTAGCAGTTTCGTTTTCAAGTTTAGAAAATTATGATGTTTCTATTGCTAATGTAATAGGTAGTTGTATAGCAAATATATTGCTTATTATTGGAATAGGTAGTTTAATAAGACCAATTAAAATTGAAACGGCTACTGTTAAAAAAGAAATGCCACTTTTAATACTATGTTCTTTTATGTTATGTTTATTATTTTTAGATGGTAAAATATCTAGATATGATTCATTAGTATTGATATTGTTATTTTTGTTATTTTGTTTTTATTTATATAAGATGATTAAACGGTTTAAAAAAATAGAAGAGGAAACTATCAAAGTTAACAAATTAAAATCATTTATCATAACTGTATTTTCAGTATTTATAATTGTTGAAGGAAGTGAATTAGTTGTTGATTCCACTCTTTATTTATCAAGTACTTATAATATTGCTCCTAAATTAATATCGATGATTGTTATTGTAATAGGTACGTCTTTACCAGAATTAATGATTACTATTACATCTGCTAAAAAAGGTGAGTTTGATATGACAGTAGGTAATATTATTGGATCTAATATATTTAACATTTGTATAGTTTTAGGTTTACCTATTTTAATATTTGGTGGGGTAATATCAAGTTCTTTTAATTATGTTGATCTATTTATGTTGGTGTTATCTTCATTATTATTTTATATATTTTGTAAAAGTAAAATGACCATTACAAGGTTAGAAGGATTAATGATGATACTTGTATTTTGTCTTTATTATAGTTATTTAATATTTTTTTAATAAAACTCTTTACATTTAAATATAATTAATGTATAATTATATTTAGTTTTGCAGGTGTAGTACAGCGGTTAGTATACGGCCTTGCCAAGGCTGGGACGGCGGTTCG
>CALVYO010000087.1 GCA_944372275.1 uncultured Bacilli bacterium | reverse complement strand
AATATATTATTAAATTATTTAAAAGAATTAGCCAATTTAGATATATCTATTAAAACTGGCAAGATAGATAAACAATTAGGTTTAGAATTATTTATTTTAGCATTATAAAAAGACTATAAATATAAGTCTTTTTTAATAATTATTCAACTTCCGATAATATATATTATGTTAACTAATTAATTTTCTAATCTTTGTTTTGATTTATTAACTAATTCATTTATTTTTAATAAATCGTTATTATTAAATTCTAATTTATATTCTCTTATATTTTGTTTAAATATAATATTAAAATCGTGAATCATTCTTTTTTTAGTTTCTTTATCAATTACTTTATAATGTTCTAAATAATACATTTTATTATTAAACATTGCTGCTATATTAATTATTGATTCTTTAACAACGTTATTATCGATTAATTTATCATTATTAATAACATCATTATATAAATCGTCTATTTTCTCACATAATAGTTTATATGTCCCACTACTACTATATTTGTCAAATTGTTTTTCTGTATGTAGTCCATCATATATTAAACCATATAAAAAATCATTTACTGGTATTGATTGATATAAATATCCTTTATTAGTTCTTAAATTAATTTTTGAATCAATAACATAATTAATATCACTATATGGCTTATCAAATTCATTGTTCATAGCAAATACAAGTAATCTAATAATTGTACTAAATTGATTTGCATTACATAACCAATTCGAATTAAATAATAAATCATCTATACATTTTATTTGATTATTATTATATTTTTTTAACAAACAAATATTCGTAATTAATATTAAACCTATTTCATTAAAAGCTTCACCATAATAATTATATTTATCTTTATCTTTTTCTTCAATTACTAAGCCACTATATACTAATCTTTTTGCTCCTTTATTATATAATTCAACAAAATCAAAATCTGGTATACTTAAGTATTTAATCAATTCATATAAATACAAATAATTACTATCTAAATTATTCTCTTTGTTGATTATTTTTTTAATTGAATTATATATTTTTTTACTTTGTTTATTTAATTTATTTGTAATTTTCTCTTTATTATTATTATCAAACAAAGAAAGTAGCATATTATAGCAATCATCTAATATAGTTTGTTCAAATTTATCTAATTCATTTGAAAATTTCACTTTCAAACACCTACTTTTATATTTATTATTTACTTTATTATAACAAATATTCCATATTTTAACAATCACATTAATAAATAATTTTAAATAATATGTCAATAATATTAATGGGTGATAAAATGAAAAAGAATAAACAAGCTAAAAATTGTAATTCTAATAAATCATGTAAAGGAAATAAAATGAATTCTAACATGAACAAAGAAAATACAAATTGTAATGCTAATACTTCTTCAAATTATGATTTTGAATAAGTTTTAACCCAAGAAAAAAAGACGTTTTTAAGGTCTTTTTTCTTTTTGTAATTTTTTTACTAAGACTTCAATATTAGGATTTGAATGATTATTATCTATATTTATTTCGCTCGCAAAGCTTTTCTGCGCTAAAATATAGTTATTTAATTGCAATGTGCGATTTATACCTCTTTCATATTTACTTTGTTTGTTAATTGATAATAGCCCTTTAAAAGATGATGTTATAAATTCATGTATTTCGTTAAGTATAATCCTATTATTAAGTTCTCCTATTGCTTCAATTTCAATCATTTTATCAGTTACTGAAGTTTCATTCAAAGCATGGTTAATATATTGACTATTATCAAATGATAGACATACTTGAATTCCATTTTTGTCTAACACAACATCCGTTCTTTTTGTACGAGAATTTAAAATTGGAAATTTTAGAATTTCTTCAAAATTCACTGCAGCATTTGAGGCAATCATTTTTTGTCTAAAGGTTTCAAAATTATCATCTGGTAAATTTTCTTCTATTTCGATTCTAGATGAATATACTTCCCCTTTTTCAAGTGGCATTTTACATGTAGCCTTTATTTTTTCTTTACCCTTTTGTTCAATTTTCCGTATTCTTAATGACCCACCATTTCTATACAAATCTAAATTTTTTGTATCATAATATTCATCATTATTTTGTTTTTCTGTAGTTGATATTACTTTAAAGCCATTTGCCATAAAAACAGATATAATTTGATTCAATAAAGTATCTTGATCTAATATATTAGATTCTTCAAAATTATCCCCTAAAATATACTTTAGTTCAAATTCTTCTGGTTTCTTATTTAATTCTTCTATCATCTTTCTTACCTCACTATCATAATTTTTAAACTCTTCCACACTCAATCCAAGCTCTATCCTTAATAATTTAGGATTAAAGAATATATATCTATCTTCTAAAACCTCTTGTGGTCTAATTAGATTTGTACATTCTGTTAAATCCATTATTCTATTACCATTTTGAATATTTAATTTTTGTTCTTTCTTATATAATTTTGTTTTAGTTCCAATACTTACAATTGACATAGTATTATCTAATTCGATATTTCCAAATATTTCTTTTAATCTACTTTTTATTTTATCAATTGGAATATCGTTATCTATTAAAATATAATCACTAATATTACTAAAATCACATAAATATGCCATGATTAAATCAAAATTTGTTTTAGCTAAAATATCAAATGATTTTTTAAAATCTACATCTTTCATTTTAAGAAAATCATCTAAATTACTAACTTTAGGATTAGAAGATAATACTTTAAAACTATTTGAAACAGGAATTGAATGTAATATAGTAGAATTCCTATATCTTTCTATAATCTTCTCAAATATAAAATCTCCCAAAACAGATATTGGGCTCAAATAAACGTCTCTATACATTTGATATCTTTGTAGCAAAACATTTTCTATGCCTGCCAATCCTTTTCTATCAATTAAAAGTTCATATTCTTGATTGTTATTAACAACAACATTCATATTTGAAATAATTCGTTTTAAATCTATTGCAGAAGAAATGCCAACATAATGAGAATCACGAAGTAGGTAATCAATTCTATCAGCATCTAACTGATAGGAAACAAGATTATTAAGTAGTTTTGTAAAACTATCTTTTCCTAATTCATCTTTATCATTAATCTCTGCTATAAAACCTGCAATTTTTTTTACTTTTTGTTTTCCAAAAATTTTTGTTATTACATGATTTACTTCTGTATCTCCAAGCAATATATCTGTGGTTCTTTTTTCATGTGAATAATTTGTTACCAACTCTAATGAATGAGAAAATGGTCCATGCCCTATATCATGTAATAACATAGAACATAGGGCAATGTCTTTATCATCTCTACTAAGTTCTATATCATAGTTTTTCAATATTTCTTCTAATCTTTTTAAAAATAAAGACATGACATAAAAAGCACCAATACTATGACTTAATCTATCATTTTGTTCTAACCCTTTAAATTCCAATTGAGAAAAACCATTTTGTGAAATGTCTGATAGTCGTTGCATTTCTTTTGTTAATACTATTTCAGAAAAAGGATATGGTACAATTATCTTTCCATAAATTGGATCTTCCACAATTAATGACTTATCTTCGTTTTCAACATATCCAAATGCCATAATAACCTCCTTAAATAAATTATACCATATGGCAGACTATGTCAGCAACCTAAATGTTTTAATTTTTTCAAATAATTCGCCCTTCCCCTACTCTAACTAAATCATCTTCGATGTAACCACATACACTAAAAACTTCGTATGGATCAATAATACTTGTTGGATTAATAAAATTTCTTATTTTAATTAATAAATTTTTATCACAATTTTTCATAGCTTCAAAAGTTAAATAACTACCAACAACATATGGATATAAATCATAAAATTCATTGTCTAATAAAAATTTTATATATTTATCGCATTTCATAAAAGCTAAATCACTTGGTTGTATTTGTTCACATTTATTAAGAAGTTGGTTATTTTTTTTTAATAATTTTTCATAATATTTTATATCATCATTTAGAGATATACTCCCGTTTTTAGCTAAAATTTCTAAATAATTATATAATGGTATAAATGTTGAGGAAATAAGCGATAAATCGGCAATTCTTAATTTTTGATAAATGGTAAATAATTCATTAATATCAAACCCTTTTTTATGTAAATAAGATACAGCATATAGTTCATAAAAAATTGAAAAAAACTCTGATAAGATTGGCGGTAAATTGATATCATTATCTGTAATAATAAAATGAATTAATTCATGAATTGTACTAATAATATCGTATAATGTATTATTAAGTGTAAGAATTAAATAATAATTTTCATTGTCTACAACAATGCAATTATTACCACTTGGAATTTTGTCCAATTTTAAATCAATTTTTAATTGTTTTAATTCATCTTTTGAATAATTACTTATATCTATTATTTTACCTTCATTTTTAGCTTTTGTATATATATTTAACCATTCTAAAGAAGGATCAATTTCTTTTAAAATATCGCATATATATTTATCTATTTCTTCATTAGTTAAATTTGTTAAATCTTTAATGTTATAATTATTATCTATCTCACAATCTTCAAGAAATTCTTTCATCATATCCATTATAATAGGAAAATTATAATACATAAATTGGTCTTCATATATTTCACTTTTATTTAATTTTCTAATCATATTGTAAAGTAATTCATCCAATACTCCATAGCAACATTTATTATGAATCCATTTTTCAACTTCTTCATCTGATATTAAATCATTATTTTCAGTTTGATATAATTCTTTTGCTCTTTTGTAAATATCTGATATTTCATATTCACCTTTATGATAGTATTTTATAAAAAACAATTCAAAGAATATATCAAATATATTCATCTCACTAATTTGCTTCATAATATCCCCTACTGGCTAGATATTATAACACATTTAATTTAAAATGCAAAATGATTAATTAACATAAGTATTATACCTAAAATAAAAAATAAATAAGTTAGTTTATGATTATTATATTTTTTTGAAGTTGGTAATAATTCATACATCGATATATGAATCATTATTCCGGCTATGATGCCAAATAAAAATCCCATTATTCGATCATTAATATAATTACTTAAAAATAAATAAGTTATCAATGCTCCAAATGGTTCGGATATAGCAGAAATAAATGTATAAAAAATAGCTTTAAATTTACTATTAGTAGCATAATAAATTGGTATTGATATACTGATGCCTTCAGGAATATTGTGAAGCGCTATAGCGATAGTTAAAGATATTCCTAACATAACATTAACATTAGTTGCCATAAAAGTAGCAATACCTTCAGGAATATTATGAACTATAATTGCTAACATAGCAAATACTCCAACACGGTATAAATTATTAGCTGTAGGGATATATTTATCAATAATCATCGACAAAATAATACCACTTACAACAAATATTAACACATATAAAATAGCAGGAAATTTAGGGAATATATTTATTAACATACTATATGATTCTGGTATTAAATCGGTAATCGATACTGTAAACATAAC
>CALVYO010000086.1 GCA_944372275.1 uncultured Bacilli bacterium | reverse complement strand
GCTAATCCTAAAGTATTAATATTAGATGAAGCAACTAGTAGTGTTGATACAAGAACAGAAATATTAATTCAAAAAGCAATGGATGAATTAATGAAAGGAAGAACATCTTTTATAATTGCTCATAGATTATCGACAATCAGAGATGCTGATTTAATCTTAGTTATGAACAATGGTGATATAGTAGAACAAGGAAATCACGAAGAATTATTAAAGAAAAATGGTTTCTATGCTAATTTATATAATTCACAATTTGAACAATAACTTTTGGTTATTGTTTTTTTTCACAAAAAAATTATTGATAAATTATAAAAAATAAGATATAATGTTTACTAGAATATGAGGGATGAATAATGAAAAAGACAGTTTTATTTTTAATGAATGGTTTTGGGATTGAACAGATTGATTCATATAATATATATAACTCAAAGTTAATGCCTAATTTAGATTTTTATACTAAAAATTATTTATTTACTTCAATAGAATCTAAAGCTTATGATTTAAAAAGTGGATATCGAACTTTTAGTACATCTTCTGATTTACCACTTTCTTATTCATTGATAGATAATTATTATACTAAATTTAATGAAAATAAGAATTTGAATTTTTATTTGAATAGTATAAGACCAGAAGGTAAAGTTCATTTATTTTTGTTTTATGAAAATGAAAAAAGTTTAGAACATATTAAATCTTTTTGCAACTTTATAAAGTCAAAAAACAATAAAATATATTTACATTTGGTTTTGACATCACATAATACTAACAATTATAAAGAAATAGATAAATTTGTAACAAAAATAAGTTATGATTTTAAAGATATAAAAATAGGGATTATTGTTGGAATTAATCAAATAATGAATCAAAATTTAACTTCATTTATGAATTTATTTAGAAATGAAGTTGGTGAAAAATGGAAAGAAATTACTAAAAAGATAAGTTATTTAGAAAATTCTAAAATACAACCAAGTGATGTAAAGGAATTTTATATGAACGAAGGGTTTAAATTCGATGTTAATGATAGTTTGTTCTTTTTCAACTATGAATATTTTGACATATCTTATTTTATATCTAATATTAGTACACTTAATAATATAAACGATTATTGTTCTATGTTTGAATTAAAAGGTGTTAAATATCCAATGTTTGCTTATCCTTTATCAGGCATTTCGATGGCATCTTCATTAAAAAAAATTAATGCAAAAACGTTAATTTTATTGGCAAGTGAAAATATTAAACAGATTAATTATTATTGCAATGGATTACAAAATATTGTTTCAGAAAATATTTATTTTGCTAAGACTGATGATGGTTTAACTCCTAATTATTTGAAATCGATAATAAGAGATTCTGATTATGATTTAATCATTATTAATTTTCAAATTGATAATATTAAAACGGTTGCTGAACTAAATGAAAAATTAAGTAAATTAGACAATATGCTTAAAGTAATTCATGATTTTTGTATTGAATTGAAAATAAGTTTATTTGTTTCTTCTTTATATGGAATGCAAAAAGAAATTGCTGTTGATAATTTTGTTAAAGCAACAGTAAACTTTTCTTTAAAGGTACCTTTTATAGTTATTGATCCAATTTTTAAGAAATCTAATTTTTCAATAAGTCCTGGTAATATTTATACTATGGCTAATACGTTATATACAAATATTAATCCTAAAAATGAAGGCGCTGTTTTAATTAGAAAAAAAGATTTTATAACTAAAATGATAAAAAAATAGTTGACTATTTAAGTTAAATGTAATAAAATTGATTTATCGATGTGATGACGAGGCTTGGAAACCTAAGAGCAATATATCAATAAGTGATTCTATTAGAATAAATAAGGTGGAACCACGGTATAATACCGTCCTTATATCTTCTAGTAGAATTTTATTTTGTGGGGTGTTTTATATGATGGATATACAAAAATTAAGAAGATTTTTATCAAATGATTTTAATAACGCTATTTTATCGATAAGAAAAAAAGATGAAGAAATAATACCGAGAATAACTTTAAAAGAAAAAACTAAATTAGTGGGAGAATATCTTGATATATATAGTGAAGATTTAAAAAAAATAAGAAAAGAACCTTTAAAAGTATGTAACTATATGTTAGAAAATTTTTTAGCAAATCATACTGTAATAGGTGTAAATTATTTTACTTGTAATCAGTATCATCCTGATAAAACTTGTTTTGATATTATAACAACAGAAGGTGTTTTTACAATAGCTTTAGGTAATTGTAATGTTAAAGATATTTTTCCTAGCTTTATTAAAAATGTAGAGCAATCAAAAAGACAAGGTGTATTAAAAGAATTATTACATAGACAAAATAATGAAAAAAAGCCTTTGAAAAAGCAATTATTCCTTGCTTTGAATGGACATAACAGTAATATAAAAACAGGAATTGGATATTATAATTACAGTGTATTATCATATTCTAAAGATGAAGAGATATTTATTCCTAATTATGAACGAGAATTCACTATTTTACTTATTCAAGAACTAATGAGGATGTATGAAATTACTGAACAATATTATTTTGAAGAATTACTTAGCACGATAGAAAGCAAAAAAAATGATTTTTTGGATCCAAATAGAAGTCGATATTTAGTTCGTGAACTAGATATAGGTAATATAACATTTGATTTTTACAAAGATGAAAAGGCTATTGCACAAATAGAATTGATTGAAGAAGCTGTAAAAAGATTAGAACCAGAATTTCAATATAAATCAAATTCGGATTTTGTGGAAAATGTTTGTAAACAATTAGTTATTGACAATTATCACAGATATGGAGGAAGAAAATGAATAATTTAACAATGGAAAAAATGGTAAATTTATGTAAACAATATGGATTTATATTTCAAGGTAGTGAGATATATGGTGGATTAGCTAATACTTGGGATTATGGACCTTTAGGTGCCAGATTAAAAAATAATATAAAAGATGCTTGGCGAAAAAGATTTATTCAAGAAAGAAAAAATAGTTATGAAATAGATGCAGATATTTTAATGCATTCAAGAGTTTGGGAAGCCTCTGGTCACGTTAGTTCTTTTTCCGATCCTTTATTAGATTGTAAAGAATGTAAAACTAGACATCGTGCCGATAATTTAATTGATGATTTTGATGTTAATGCTCACGCTGATGGAATGACACAAGAAGAGATGATTAATTATATTAAAGAACATAAAGTACCTTGTCCAAAATGTGGTAAGTCTAATTTTACCGATATTAGACAATTTAATTTAATGTTTCAAACTTATCGTGGTGTTACTAATGACGCTAAATCAATAGTCTATTTAAGACCAGAAAATGCTCAAGGCGAATATGTAAATTTTTTAAATGTCCAAAGAAGTATGCGTGCAAAAATACCATTTTCAATAGGTCAAATTGGTAAAGCCTTTAGAAATGAAATAACGCCAGGCAACTTTACTTTTAGGACAATTGAATTTGAACAAATGGAATTTCAAACATTTTGTAAAGAAGGAACAGATTCAGAATTTTATAATCATTTTAAAGAATATGGTAAAAAATTCTTTATGGATTTAGGTTTGAAAGAAGAAGATTTAAGATTTCATGATCATGAAAAATTAGCTCATTACGCTAAAGAAGCTTGTGATATTGAATATAAATTTCCATTTGGTTGGGGAGAAATAAATGGCACTCATAACAGAACTAATTTTGATTTATCTAGACATCAAGAATATAGTGGACAGTCACAAACTTATTTAGATCCTGATACAAATGAAAAATATATTCCTTATATTATTGAATCAACATATGGATTAGATAGAACATTTTTGGCAGTTATGTTTGCTTCATATCATGAAGATACTTTAGAAGATGGTACAACTCGTGAAGTATTAAGTTTAAAACCTTTTTTAGCTCCTTATAAAGTAGCAGTATTACCTTTAATTAAAAAATTACATTCTGATAAAGCTTTAGAAGTTTATGAAAAATTATCTAAATATTTTATGACTAATTATGATGAAGCAGGTAATATTGGTAAAAGATATAGAAGAAACGATGTTATAGGTACACCATTTTGTATAACTATTGATGATGAAACTATTAATAATAATACAGTTACTTTAAGAGATAGGGATACTATGGAACAAATAACTATTAAATTAGATGAAGTAGTAGATTATGTAAATAAAAAATTAGAATTTTAATATTTTAGTTTTTTTTATAAATAATATTCACTTTTTAATTTTTTTATGATAGAATTAATATAGTATGTGCAGCGTATGCATCAAGGAGGAAAAAGGGTATGAATTTAAAAAAATGGTTTTCAACAGATGAAAATGATATATTAAATGATAGTTCAAATGATCAATATTATAATATTAAATCAAGTGAAGCAATAGCAGAAGATGGAAGTACCAAATTAGTTTTATTAGAGCCAAGAGCATTTTCAGAAGCACAACAAATTGCTGATCAATTAAAAAGTAGAAATACAGTTGTTGTTAATTTAAAAAGGGTAACTTCTGATCAAGCAAAAAGAATAGTAGATTTTTTAAGTGGAACTATATATGCTATTGGAGGCTCTTTACAAAAAGTAGGTGGCGGTATATTTTTATGTACACCTAATAATGTTAAAGTAAATGGTAAAATAACTGATGATAATGAAGGTAAAGAATTACACGATAATGGTGATATTAATATAGAGTGGTAAATATACTTATTTTGAGGTGAAGTTATGGAAAAGTTCAGCCGAGTATTAAGAGGTTATGATCCGGAAGAAGTAAATGACTTTCTTGATAAAGTAATAGCTAAAGTAGAAGCAATGGTTAAAGATATAGAAGAAAAAGATAAAAAAATAAATGAACTTACAAAATTAAATCAAGATGATAAACAACAAATATCTGATTTAAAAAGATTAGAACAAGAAAATTTAAATTTAACTAGTAAAATTGCTCAATTTGAAAGAATGGAAGATAATTTAAAAAAAGCTATTTTGATGGCTGAAAAAACTTCTGAGCAAATTAAGTTGACAGCATATCAAGAAAGGGATATAATAATTAGCGATGCGAAGAAAAATGCTAACAGAATAGTCAATGAAGCATTGTTGAAAGCAGAAACTATCGAAAAAGAATCTGATATGTTAAGAAGAAATATGATAGTATTTAAAAGAAGATTAAAAGATGCTTTATCGACACAAGTTGAATTAATTGAAGATATTGAAAAAATAGAGATATAGCAGATGAAAAAGACGGTATATTAAATGTATTTTATAGAGAGTTAGTGGCTGGTGGAAACTAATGAATAATTAATATATAGATCACTTTGGATGCTTTTTATGGATAAGATAAAAACGGTAACGCGTTATAGTTAATAAGTTTAAAAAAAGGTGGTACCGCGGATATATTCGCCCTTTATGGTATCATCTTTTTTATATACAGGGTGCGCCAGTTCGGTGCTTAATATATAATTGGGTGAAACTCCTAATCTGGTAATCTCTAGCAAAGAGCCAGTAT
>CALVYO010000085.1 GCA_944372275.1 uncultured Bacilli bacterium | reverse complement strand
ATTAAGGAGATAGTAGATAATAAATATATATTGAAAGTTAGTGACAGTTCGAATAATGAAACTATTTTAGAAATACCGATAAATTATCAAGATAAAGAAAAACCTAAAATAAAGTTAAAAGGATCAAGTATTATGTATTTGGAATTAGGAAAAAATTATAAAGAACCTGGGTATACTGCTACGGATAATTGTTTAGGTAATATTAATGATAGGGTAAAAGTAAGTGGTGAAATAGATAGTAGTAAAATTGGTAAATATGTTTTAACTTATAGTGTCAAAGATGATTATAACAATGAAAGTAAAATAACACGAACTATTTATGTTTATAAAAAAAATCCGGATATTCCTGTAGGTAATAAGGTTATTTATTTAACATTTGATGATGGTCCAAGTGGATATACTAATGAATTGTTAGATATATTAAAGAAATATAATGTAAAAGCTACATTTTTTATTACAAGTAATGGTAGTGATAAAGTAATTAAAAGGGCATATCAGGAAGGGCATAGTATTGGTATTCACACATATAGTCATAAATATAAAGAAGTTTATAAAAGTGAAGAGGCTTTCTTTAAAGATATTGATAAAGTTAATAATAGAATTAAAAAAATAACTGGTGAATATAGTCATATATTAAGATTTGCTGGTGGTAGTTCTAATACAGTAAGTAATTTTAATAAAGGAATAATGACAAGATTATCTAAAGAAGTTGAATTAAGAGGATATAAATATTTTGATTGGAATGTGTCGGCTGGTGATACTGCTACTAATGATACAAATAAAATAGCTAATAATGTTATTAAAAATTTAAGAAAAGGTAACAATGTTGTCTTACAGCACGATACCAAATATAATAGTATAAAGGCTGTGGAAAAAATTATTCAGTACGGTTTAGCAAACGATTATGTTTTTGCTTCTTTAAATGAAACTAGTCCAACAGTCCATCACGTAATTAATAATTAGTAGATTTATCTACTTTTTTTCATATATTTAATTAGGTGAAATGTATGAAAATCAAGATTTTTTGCTTAAATTTGTTTTTAATTCTTTTATACACTATTGGAATTATTAATGCGCTAAATTTACCTTTATTAGGTAAGGTAATTTATATTGATCCAGGTCATGGAGGAACCGATCCCGGTGCCTTATATAATGATTTATATGAAGCGGATTTGAATTTACAAATAAGTTTAAAATTAGAATCTGAATTAGAAAAAAATGGAGCAATAGTTTATTTAACGAGATATGGTGATTATGATTTAGCAGTTAAAAATGCTATTAATAGAAAAAGAAGTGATTTATCAAGAAGGGCTAATATTATCAATGCATCAAATGCTGATATATATTTATCTATTCATTTAAATTCAGATATATCTAGTACTTGGCAGGGGGCGCAAGCATTTTATGATACTGTTAATGAAAAGAATGAGATAATTGCTAAGATAATGCAAGAACAGTTAAAAAAAGACTTAAAAACAAAAAGAGAATATAAACAAATAAATGATCATTATTTGTACCAAAGAGTAAAAATTCCCGGAGTTTTATTAGAAGTTGGTTTTATTTCTAATCCTAATGAACGGTATTTGTTAAAACAAGAAAGTTATCAAGAAAAAATAGCTACTAGTATAAAAGATGGTTTAATCAATTATTTTACACAAATTTAATAATTTTGCTTGTTTTTTGCTAATAAAAATGATATTATTATTCTAGAGGTGGAATTGTATGAATGAGAATTATTCAAATGAAAACTATAATTATGATGAATATAAAGAAGAAAAAAATAGAATTCCTTGGGGAAGAGTAATAATTTCTTTTTTGATATTAGTTGCAATTATAATTATAATTTTATTATTATTGAAGGCTTGCGGTAAAACAAGTTTAAGAGATGACTTAATTGAAGCGGCAAAGGATTATTATGAAAAATATCCTGATATGTTACCAAGTGAAGTTGGTGAATGTTTTGTTGTAACTTTGGCTGATTTGGAAAAAGAAGGATTAATTAAAGTTAGTGATTATGAAACTTGTGATAAAGAAAAAACTTATGTTAATGTATGTTATTTAGAAAGTAAGACATATCATTATTCAGCTATTTTAGAATGTGAAGTTGAGGATACTAATTATGGTATGTGGCAAGATGGTACAGAAGATGATATTGAAGAAACTTCTGATATAAGATTTAAATTTTTAGGAGAAGAATTACAAACAGGAACAAAATATTATTATCCTAAAGATTTAACAGATGTTACTAAAGTAATTGAATATTATGCTGCTATTCCAAAAAGTGGATATACTGGTAAAGAGGATGAACAATTTGGTTATAAGTGGTATACAGAAGAAAAAGTAAATAAATATTGGAATAATGGTGGTTATTCTTCTACGCAACCAGAAGGATATCCAACTAAAGGAAGTAGTACGACTGTAACTAAATATTCAGTAACAAAACCAAGTAGTGCAAGTTATAGAAAAATTGAAAATGCGACTTTATATCGAACACAAGATGTAGCATATCCATATGTTTGGACATGTGTAAATCCAAATAATCCAAATGATGCAGTTGTATCTGATGTCCCATGTTCTGGAACTCATAGTAAAACTAAGGATATTCGTTTTACTTGTGATGGTAAAACTGAAGTTAAAGTTACTGCTGAACAATTAAAAAATATGGATTTTCCAAGTTGTGGTGAATGGTCAGATTATACTACTAAATCTTGTACAACAAATTACTTAAATGGTATAAAATGCGAAAAACAATCAGGTTATAAATATACAGACACTATGTGGAAATGGTACACAAACGTTACTGAAAAGAGTTATTATCCAAGTGGAGCAAGTAGTGCTAGTGAAGAAATAACTTACTATATTAGTGCTCCTATAAGTGGTGCTATAAAAGATGATAGTACTGGTACAACAGTTTATAAATATTATCGTCTTGCTGAAGGTGAAGGAACTACTAATTATGAAGAGTGGTTACCTATAACAGATGGTTATGTAACATTAAGTGAAATGCTAGAAGCATTTAGAGAATTAAAATATGAAGTATATAGTTTAAGTGATATTAATCAAATAGAAAAAATAAGATATCAATATCAAATGCAATATAGGGATTTAGAAGAATAAGGAGGATTTATGACAAAAGATGAGTTGTTAAGACAATTAAGAGAAATAGCTGAAAATTTAAAATATGATAAAGTAACTACTATCACATCTAAAAATAGAGATTCAGAATTAAAAAATATTCAAAATCAACGCGCAATGTTGAAATTACAAGCAAAAGAATTAGAAGATAAGTTATCAAATGATGAAAATTATCAAGACTTTTCTTTTATAAAAAATCAATCAAAAATATATGATTATAACACGAGAATTGAAAAAACGAGTGAAGAAATCACCCAAAATGAAGCCAACATTTTAAGTAACAGCAATAGAATTGACTTTGTTAATAGAGAAATAGCTGCTTGTACAGCATTGTTGAGTGAATCACAAAAAAATCTTGATCGATATGGGTTTGAACTTAGAAGCTTAGGTGAAAACCCTACACAAGAACAAGATAATGAAATATTAAACAAACTTTCTAGTACAAGAGAAGATATAGAATATTTAAAACAAGAATTAGAAATGTTTAATAGTGAATTAGAATCTTTAAATATTAATAAAGAAGAATTAAATAGAAGAAAAGCAACTTTATCAAATAATAATGACAGATATACTAAACTTTTGGAAAGTGTTAAAAATAGAGAAAATAGCATAAAAGATAATGTTGATCATAAAAAGAAAGATAGTGATTATAGAAAATTATTACAAATTCAAGCCGCTATTGATTCTTTTAATAATAGAGAGCAATACATTTCTTTTGATTTTCCAATCGAGCTGGCAACTTTAATTGATGACATCGAAAATGATAAAATTGTTAATGTTTCAGATCGATTAGAAGAATTAAAAGCTAAGATGCCGGAAAATATTGCTAATAAAAATTATGAAAATGCTGAAGCAGAACTTTCAGAAAATAAGAAAATGCAGGCAGCAGTTTTGATGGAAAAATTATCTTTAGAAGACAAATTATCTAATTCAAATAATTACTTACCTTCTTTATTTTCTGTTGAGGTAATGAACGAAGAAATAAGTGAAATAGAATCAAATATTAACAAATATGAATCAGATATTCAAGCAATGGAAGCTAATTTTATTAGATATGATAATAATAAGAAAGATTTCGAAAAAAAGATTTCTACTGAGGAAATTGCTAGAAATCAATTGAATTCACAATTAACTGATTTAAGAATAAAAGAAGCAGTTTTGCCAACTGAAATTTATGAGCAACAAAAAGAAGAAATAGCTAAAGAAAAAAAGAGATTACAAAAGGAAATTTCAGAGTCTAACAAAAAAATTGAAAGATTAACAAAATCAGCACTTCAAATTGATTTATTAGTAACTTTGGCAAAAAAAGAGAAGAAAAATTTAGAAAGTTTAAAAAATAATGAAGTTAAATTATTAGAAACTAAGAAAAAATTGTTTGAAGAAAGAACCGGTGTTAATAAATTTTTGATGGCTGAAGATCAAACAAAATTAAATGCTTTGACAGGCCAATTGAACATGTTGAAAATGCGTGAAAATGCTATATATTATGATTATGAATATGCATTAAATAACTTAATAAATAATGTAAAAGCAAAAAAACAAAGTGATAAAGATATAGTAGTGCCAATAGTTCCTCCAATTTCTATGA
This sequence comes from uncultured Bacilli bacterium, assembly GCA_944372275.1. Lineage (GTDB taxonomy): Bacteria > Bacillota_I > Bacilli_A > RF39 > UBA660 > Faecisoma. The sequence goes on along the minus strand of CALVYO010000085.1, from coordinate 839 downwards.
AAGAAAAAGCGGAAGACAAAAAGGATATAGTAGCACCAATAGTTCCTCCAATTTCTTTGCAAGAAAAAGAGGAAGATGATAAAGATATAGTAGCGCCAATAGTTCCTCCAACTTCTTCGCAAGAAAAAGAGGAAGAAGAAAAGGATATAGTAGCACCAATAGTTCCTCCAACTTCTTCGCAAGAAAAAGAGGAAGAAGAAAAAGATGTTGTTCCAATTCCTATTAGTTTTTGGAAAAAAGCAAAGAATAAAATTTTAGACAAATTAAAAGACAAAAATTTTATGAGAAGAGTTAAAGCTGCTGTAGCGGCAACTATAGTTGCTTTAGCAATGGGATTAGGCTTATCTAAATGTTCTAGTGAAAAGACCAATATTGATGATTTATTAGGTAAAGGTCAAAATATTGTCGATTTGGATAAAGATTATGATGATTTTGAATTACCAGAGTATGATTTTGAATTTGATGATATTAATGATGAAATTACTAATCCACTAAAATCAATAGATGAAATAGCTCAAGAAGTAATTCGTGGTGAGTGGGGAGTTCAACCAAGCAGAGAACAGGCATTAACTAATGCAGGATATGATTATAAGGCAGTTCAGAAAAGGGTAAATGAAATTTTAGGAAATCAAAATAAAAATAATCAAACAACTAAACCTGAAATTGAACCAAATCCAGAACCTGAACCAAGTCCAGAACCTGAACCAAATCCAGAACCTGAACCAAGTCCAGAACCTGAACCAAGTCCAGAACCTGAACCAAATCCAGAACCTGAACCAAATCCAGAACCTGAACCAAATCCAGAACCTGAACCAAATCCAGAACCTGAACCAAGTCCA
>CALVYO010000084.1 GCA_944372275.1 uncultured Bacilli bacterium | reverse complement strand
TTTTTGTGAGACGCTGCTTGAAGATGATGAGACTGAACTTGATGTCTTATCAGGCTGTGCTTGAGCTTGACCATTTTCTCCTTTTTTACCTTTGATTTGTTTTTGATATCTTAAATCAATTAAAGTATTTAATCCTTCATCAACTTTAAATATAATATCAGAACCTTTGCCACCGTTGCCACCATAAGGTCCACCCATTTCTACAAATTTTTCACGTCTAAAAGCCATACATCCATCGCCACCAGTTCCAGCGATAAGTTCTAATTTTACTTCATCAATAAACATAGTAAATCACCAAATACATTATACATTAAAAAAAAATAGTAGTAAATACTATTTTCTTAAAATCATTTTTTCTAAACTTGCTCTTATTTCTTTTTCGTTAAATGGTTTATTTAAAACATCGACGATTGGATAATTAAATACTTTGTCAATAGAATCTTTTGTATCATCACCAGTTAAAATACAAACTGGTATTTTATTAAATAAATTGTGATTTTTGAATACTTCTAAAACTTCAAAACCATTAAAATTAGGCATATTTAAATCTAAAAACATTCCTACAAATTCACTATCAAAATTATTTCTAACTGCTTCTATCGCTTCTTTTCCATCTTTAGCAGTTATTACATTGTATTCATCTTTAAACATTTTTGAAGCGAATACTGTAATTAAACTAGAATCATCAACAATTAATAATATCTTCATATAATCTACCTCTATGGTAATTATACCATATTTTTTTTAATTTTGTTCTTTATTTGTAAATATTTATTTAAAAAAGATAAAAAACTATTTAGTAGCGTAAACACTTACTTGTTTTTTATCTTTTCCAACTCTTTCAAATTTAACGTATCCATCTATTTTAGCATAAACAGTATCATCAGAACCAATTCCAACATTAACGCCTGGATATACTTTAGTTCCTCTTTGACGATATAAAATAGATCCACCTGTTACGTACTCACCATCACTAGCTTTGGCACCTAATCTTTTAGATATTGAATCACGGCCATTTTTAGTAGAACCTTGTCCTTTTTTGTGAGCAAATAATTGTATATTTAATTGCATCAATTTTAACACAATTAACACCTCCTTATTTCTATATATTTAGGGTATTGTTTTTTTAAATCTTCTAATAAACTAATTAAATTAATTATCAATTTATTAACTATTTCATTATCTTTAATAATATCAATAATAACACCATCGTTATCACTATATTTAATTGCTTCATTATCAATTCTTAATATAGCATTAACTGTAGTAATTACCATCGATGATACGGATGCACAAACTATGTCTTTCCCTAGTTCATCATAATTAGCGTGTCCCTTTATTACTATTTGTTTTTCTTTAATACTTACTTTAATCATTATTTTTCAATTATTTTCTTAATTTCTACTTTAGTATAAGGTTGACGATGTCCTTGAGTTTTACGGTATTTTTTCTTAGGATTATATTTAAATACTTTAATTTTTTTGTCTTTACCGTGTTTAACAACTTCACCCTCTACTGTTACATTACTTAAATAAGGATGACCAGGAACATCATTAATCATTAATACTTTGTCAAATACAACTTTTTTGCCTGCTTCAACATCTAATTTTTCAACATAGATTACTGAACCTTCTTCAACATAGTATTGTTTGCCACCTGTTTCAATTATTGCTTTCATTTTTTTACCTCCTTTAATCTCAGACTCGCCATTAAGGTGATTATTCTTTAAACCTTTTCTGTGCGGTTGTAGAGAGGTCTCTACACAGTTCTTAATTTTAGCACACTTCCCTTTATTTGTCAAACATATTTTTAATAATTTCTTTTTCCGTATAAAATTTATTATTTATTTTAAAAATGTGTTTAGTTTGTTTTTTCATACTCGTTATTTTTTTTATAACTTTATGTTTTTTATAATTGTTATCATTCAAGTATCTTTCTAATAAAAATTTATTGAAATAATATTTATGTTTAATAATTTCTTTAAATAATTCGACTATTATAAAAATTAAAATTAAAGATAAATCTATTTTATATAAACATAATAAAAATATAAATATAAAAGATAATATAATAATTATTATATGACTTAATTTATATGGTAAAAATAAATTAAACAAAACATTAAATATTTTACTACCATCTAAAGGATATATCGGTAATAAATTAAATAATAGTATTGCTATATTATAGTAATTAAATATTTCATTATCCTTATATAATAAATAAAATATAAATTGAAATAAGGGACCTAATATGGCTATTATGAATTCTTCTTTTAATGACTTATCGATATTTTCATTAAATATCGTAATGCCACCAAATGGCAATAATATTATCTTTTCAATTTTCCATTTATAAATTAAAGCACCTATAATATGACCTAATTCATGAACAATTATAATTGAACTAAATATAATAAAATTTTTAAAATTACCGGTTAAAAAACAAATTAAACCGATTATATAAAATAAAAAATGGATTTTAAATATATTCTTGGTAATCAACTACCTCACCATCTTTAGTAAATACCAAATATAAACTACTATTAGATACACCTATTAAACTACCTTCTTTTATATAATCGTAAAGTTTTAAATTAATTTCTTTTAAATTAGAATACCATAAATCAACACCATTTTCTTGTTGAATAATAATTGTATTTCCATATCCTTCTTTTTCACCAATAAAAATCACTATTCCAGAATCGAGTGCTGGAACTAAATAATCATCATCAACTGTTAATGCAACGCCATCTTTATATTTATTTTTTTCTTTATAATTTAACTTTTCATTAAAAACAGGGGTAACATCTTCAAAATATTTACTAAAAGGTAATGAAGATCCAAATTTACTTTCATACCATTTATTTATACTAGCAAAATTAATATTATCATTATAAACATATTTGTAAAAAGTTGTTTTAAATTGATTATTTTTTAATAAAATTAATGTAATCATAGTTAAAATAACTAAAGTTAAAAATTTTATTGCTGTGGATTTTTTTATCATATTCATTCACCTAAATAAATATATGACATTATTAACAAAAAAAGTTTAATTTCTTAAACTTTCAATTTCTTCCATAGTTAAACCTGTGACTTTACTAATTGTTTCTAAATCCATTTTTAATTCTAACATCTTTTTAGCAGTTTCTTGTTTATTTTGTTCGATTCCTTGAGTAATACCTTCTTTCAAGCCTTGTTGTTTGCCTTGGATAATTCCTTGATTAATTCCCTTTTCATACATTACTTCTTCATATTGTTTTTGTTCTTCTTCACGACTTATCCAATCTACTACTAATTTATCTTCATTGGCTTTTATTACATCTTCTTTAAAATTATCCACTATATCACTCTTTTCTGATAGTTCTTCTAATTCTTTTTTATTTAAATCTAACATTATTACCAATTCTTCACCTTTGGTAAACTTCTTACTATTATTATAATAGTTTTCTATATATTTGTCTATACCTATATTGCATATTTTGATGTAATCTGTTAATTCTATTTCGTGTTTTTTATCATATAATAAATATTCACATTTTTCATATTTACTATTTATAAAATTTAAATTTATTTGAACTATCTTATTTTTTACTTTATATTTATTTCCTCTTTCTGTATTTTCACTAGCCAATTTAAAAATATAATGTAAGTTCCTTATTAATATCTCTTCACTATAATTAGTATTTAATTCGACATTGATTATTTCATCTTTTGTTTTTACTAACAAATCTAATCGTTGACCACGTAATCTAAAATAATCTTGAATTAAATTTGGATTTAATATTTCTAATTCTATTATTTCTTTTTCTAAAATATGTTCTAATAATGGCTTTAAAATATTTGGTTTAACTACTGTTCTCATAAATATCGGTTCATATTTTGCCGTATAGAACTTCTTTATTTAAATCACCTCCTATTAGTTATATTAGCCAAAAGTTAGTGATTTCCTTTTTTTTATCAAAAAAAATCAAAAATTAATTTGATTTTTCATATTCTATCACATTTGTAACTAATTTCTTTAAAGCATTAGACGTAACTGTTGCAGTACTTATAGTATCTAAATTTTCTAAATCATTTTGATTACTTATTAATTTATTTAAATAATCTTCATCAATAACTAATTGATATCTATTAGGTGTTTCGTGATGAGAAGTAATTTCAATATTAACTATCTGGTCATTTTCAAAAGTCACTTCTGCTTTTATTCTACCACCATATCCTTTTTGTGAAACATTATAAATAATTTGATTACTTACTTTTTCTCTACTTATAACTTCAAAATTAGGATCTAAATTACCTTCTACTCTTCTTGAAGAAGCAAGTAAGAAAATTGTAATTATTACTACTATTACTATTAATAAAAACCAAATAACTGATTTAATAAATTTAAATCTGGATTGTACTCCGATTTTATCTAATAAAATAACAAATGGATTAACAATTAATATACTAAATGCCACTCCTTCAACACCAGTAAATCTAAATATAACTGTTATAATTCCTAATAAAATTCCTTGTAATATTTGGCCAACAGGTGTTACAGCACTTGTAACAGGATCAGTCGCCATAAATATACTACCAAACATCAATCCACCACTTAATATATGAAATAATGGATAATAAAATCCCTCACCTAATAACCTACTAATTCCTAAGGTTAATATAAATACTGTAGTTATATAGATTAAAGGTATACGCCATTTTATAGTCTTAGTAAAACTTAAAAATAAATAGGCTACTAAACATAACAAAGCACTAGTCTCAATAAAACTACCCGGTATCGTTCCAATAAAGAAATCAGATAAATCACCATATGGTTTAACCAATTGATCATAATTACCAATTCCTGTTACCATTGAAGCATTAGTTAATGGTGTAGCCTTACTAATTGTATCTAGTTCATAAGCATTAAAATAATTATCAGTAGTTAAAATACTAGAGAAAAATAACATAATTACTAAATAACCTACTAAAGCAGGATTAAATAAGTTTTTACCAAAACCACCAAATATTAATTTACTAATACTTGCTATAGCACTACCAATTACTAAAATATAAATAGGTGTATGAAGTGGTAATATTAAGGCCAAAAATAATCCAGGGAAAAAAGCATATGCATTTTTAATATAATTCTTTTTTCTTAATATCAAAGCATATATAACTTCAATAACAAAAGAAGTTAATGATGCAATAATAACATTTACAATTGGATCGAACATATCGATAAAACTTATTAATCCTAACCGATATGGATTAAAACAATTTTTAGAAAAACTAAATATAAATAAAGGAATTAAAGCAATCAATAAATTAAACATTATTCGATTAGTTTTATATTTACTTCTTAAAAATGGTCCCATTATTTATCCCCCCTTACTAAATTTTTAGCATCTCTTACTCTTTCTCTTACTAAAAGATTAGCAGGACAAATATAAGAACATAAACCACATTCAATACATCTTTCTGGATGTAGTTTTTTAAATTTTTTAATATCTTTTTCTTTTTTATATTTCGTTTTCATAATTAAAACAGGACTTAATTTAGCAGGACAAACTTCAACACATTTGCCACACTTTAAACAAATACTAGGTATATCAATATTATTGTTTAAAGCTAAAACACAGTTTAGATTAGCAGATATAACTAAATCATCTACTTTATTACCCATCATAGGTCCACCGGCTACAATAATACTATCCTCTTTTAATTTTAATTGTTCTAATACCTCTTTGGCATCAGTACCTATTTTAACTAAAACATTTCGTTTATCTTCAATATTTTCACCAGAAAAAGTAACAATTCTTTCAAT
>CALVYO010000083.1 GCA_944372275.1 uncultured Bacilli bacterium | reverse complement strand
TGAATAAGCATCATACTTTTCAAATTTAATTGTATAAGTATCTGGAATTTTTTCCCATTTTGCTACTAAAGTAATATTCTTTGTAATTTTACTACTGAAGTTATAATCTTTGCCATTTAATTGCCAACTAACAAATTTATAACCACTTCTTGTTGGATTTGTAGGTTTACTAACTGTATTACCTTCTTTTACAGTTTGACTTGCAACATTACTTCCTCCATTACTATCAAATTTAACAGTATATTTAGTTACTTCACTTGGTTGCTCTACTTTTTCCCATTTTGCCGTTAATGTAATATTTTTTGTAACTTTACTACTGAAGTTATAATCTTTGCCATTTAGTTGCCAACTAACAAATTTATAACCACTTCTTGTTGGATTTGCAGGTTTACTAACTGTATTACCTTCTTTTACAGTTTGACTTGCAACGCTACTTCCTCCATTACTATCAAATTTAACAGTGTATTTAGTTACTTCACTTGATTGCTCTACTTTTTCCCATTTTGCCACTAAAGTAATATCAGAATAAATTGAAGTTTTAAAATCAAACAACTTATCATCATTATACCAACCAATAAACTTATAACCTTCTTTAGTTGGATCACTTGGACTTGTCACTGTTTTTCCTTCAATTACACTTACGATATTAATACTACCATCAACGTCAAAAGAAACTTTGTAACTAACGACAGATGCTTCTTCTACCCAACTAGCTTTTAAAGTAATATCTTCTGTAACCGGACTATTAAAATCATAAGGTTCATCATTTAATAACCATGTATCAAAAATATAACCATCTTTAGTTGGATCGGTTGGTTTTGTTACCAATTCATCTTTTAAAACTGTTTGACTTGCAACACTACTTCCTCCATTACTATCAAATGTAATTGTAAATTCTTCTTTTTTACTACAACTACATCCAAACAAAGTAGTAGTCAAAAACACCCCCATAACTAATAATAAAAATATTTTTCTTTTCAAAATGTCACTCCTTACTAACATAGAAAATAATTATATTAAATTGAAGGTTATTTAATATAATTGCATATATTTATTTTTAATTGGCCAAAATAAATATATGTGGTAATCATTCAATCGAATGCTCCATTTAAATTATAGCATTCAAACGAATGCGTGTCAAGCTATTTTTAAGTTTACTATGAGAAAATATTATACGAGGAAGTGAGTATATGTATCTTAAAAGATTGCGTGATTTACGTGAAGATAAAGATAAATATCAAGTTGATATTGCAAAATACTTAAAAATTACTCGTCAACAATATAGTTTATATGAAACAGGAAAAAGAGATATTCCTATTGATTTATTAATTATGTTGGCAGATTATTATAATACATCTATCGATTACATAGTTGAAAGAACAGATGAAAAAAAATATCCCAAAAAAAATTAAGTTTGTAAATGACTTAATTTTTTTAGTTATCTAAATAATCTCTTAATTTACGTGAACGAGAAGGATGTCTTAGTTTTCTTAAGGCTTTTGCTTCAATTTGTCTTATACGTTCCCTAGTAACTCCGAATAATTGCCCAACTTCTTCTAAAGTTCTAGCCTTACCATCCTCTAAACCAAATCTTAATCTAATTACTTTTTCTTCCCTTTCTGTTAAAGTTAATAAAATATCACTTATTTCATCTTTTAACATTTCGTTAGTTGCATATTCTTCGGGACTCATATTATGTTCATCTTTAATAAAATCGCCTAAATGGGAATCATCTTCTTCACCAATTGGTGTTTCTAAACTAACTGGTTCTTGACTTATTTTATATATTTCTCTTATTTTATCAACTGATGTATTCATTTTTTTAGCTAATTCTTCTTCGGTTGGTTCTCTATTTAGTTCAAGCGTTAATTGTCTTTGAATACGGGCTAATTTATTGATAGTTTCAACCATATGGACAGGAACACGAATTGTTCTTGCTTGATCGGCTATGGCTCTTGTTATAGCTTGTCTAATCCACCAAGTTGCATATGTCGAGAATTTGTATCCTTTGGAAACATCGAATTTTTCAACGGCTTTCATTAATCCAATATTACCTTCTTGAATTAAATCTAAAAACAACATTCCTCTTCCAACATATCTTTTAGCAATACTTACGACTAATCTTAAATTAGCCTCTGCTAAAGTTTTTTTAGCCTCTTCATCATTTTCTAATATACGATCAGCTAATTCTAATTCCTCTTCATTTGTTAACAATTTAATTTGCCCAATTTCTTTTAAATACATTCTAACTGGATCATTAATATTTAAATCTTTTGTTATTGTATTATCATCTAATAATATTTTTTCTGATCCACCTTCTGTTTCTTCTTCTGAAACAACAGGAATGTTATTTTCATTTAAAATATTATATAAATCATCTAATGAGTCGGCATCTAACTCTAATCCTTTTAAGGCTAGCGCTAAATTTTCATAAGTTAAATAACCTTGTTCTTTCCCTAATTTTACTAATTCTTCTTTTCTTTCTGTAAACGATTTAATTTCATTAAACATTTTTCTCTCTCCTTACCACTAATTCTAATATTCTTTGTCCTAATTCAGCTTTTTTTTCTAAATCTGTTTCTTCATTCATTAATTTAGTTAATCTGTTACATTCATCATCGATATTTTTTTCTTCAATAGCATCAAAATAATCGATTATTAAATTGTTACTATAATTTTCATTTAAATTTAAAGATTCTATTTTACCTACCACCGAAACTAATTCACTATCTAAATCTGATAAGAAATCAGCTTCATTTATATAATTATTATTTTTATAAAAATAACTTATTTCGTGGGCTAACATTCGATATTCCTTAGTTGGAAAATAGATTGTCCTATTGTCGAACATTTTAATAACTTCACCACTTCGTAACATATAAAATAATAATCCTAATTGCGCCATATCGTATTTATTAGTTTGAACAATTTTTGGTTTATTTATTTTAACAGGTTCTTTTTTTACTAATTTATCTTTTAGAAAATCAACATCTAAATCTGTTTCTTTGCTTAATTTTTTTAATGTTACTTCTCTTAAAATATCATCATCAATATTATTTAATTGTTCGATTACTTCTTTAGCATATTTTGCTTTATCTACCGTTTGACTTAAATCTTTATTATTTTTTAAATAATTTAATTTAAAATCCATTACACTCATTGGATTATTTATTTTTTCAATAAATTTATCTTTACCATATTTTAAAATATATTCATCGGGATCTAAATCTTCTTCTAATCTAACTATCTTAGGTATTATGTTATGTTCTAATAATATGTCACTACAAGCCATCGTCGCTTTGGCCCCTGCTTTATCGCCATCAAAACATATAATGATGTTACTCGCTAAGCGTCTAATTATATTAGCGTGTTCTTTAGTAAAAGCGGTTCCTAGTGTGGCTACAACATTTTTTACTCCAGCACTATATGCTCTAATGACATCCATAAATCCTTCCATAATAATAACGGTATTTTTCATTCGACATTCATTTTTGGCTCTAGCATAATTATAAACAAATTCACCTTTTTTAAACAATATGTGTTCCTTACTGTTGACATATTTAGGGGCATCAATATTTGTATATATTCTACCACTATAACCAATTACTTTATTATTTATATCGTGTAAAGGAAACATAATCCGATCATAAAAGAAATCGTGAAATCCTCTTTCATCTTTTACTATTAAACCACTATCGATTAAATCTTTTTCTTTAAATTGTTTTTTTTCTAATAAATTAGATAATGCTTTACTATTTCTAATAGCTAGTCCAATTTCAAATTCTTTTATTAAATCATCATTTATTTGTCTTTTATATAAATATTCTTTTGCTTCTTTTCCAAATTGTGTATTAATATTATTTACATAAAATTTTTGACCGATATCATATATTTTATATATATCATTATTTTTTATTGTTTTAGTATTTTTAGTATTAATGTTAATATTAATACCTGCCATTTCAGCAACCATTTTAACCGCTTCGATAAAAGAAACGTGTTCATATTCTTTGATAAAATTAAAAACATTACCAGCAGTATGACAAGAAAAACAAGAAAATATCTGTTTATCTGGTGAAACACTTAATGATGGATCACTATCTTCATGAAAAGGACATACACCAAAATAATTTTTCCCTTTTTTAGTAAGAGGAATGTATTTTGATACTACATCGACTATATCAACACTATTTCTTATTTCATTAATTTGTTCTTGTGATAATGTTTGCATATTTATCTCCCCTACTTATTAATATACGACAAAAACTAACAATTTCCTTTTTTTTTACATATTTTTTTTAAAATTTTTCATATTATTTAATGAGGAGTGAACAAAATGAGCCTAAAAACTACAAAAATTATCGGATTCTTTGCTATTTTTTTATTATGTTTTTTATTTCATTTTTTATATGATTGGTTCCCTAATTCATTATTCAGTATCTTTTTTCCTGTCAATGAAAGTATTTGGGAACATATGAAATTGATCTATTCATCTTTTATTTTTTATGGTTTATTTGATTATTTATTACTTAAAAAAAATAATTTTAATAATTTTTTATTACAATTATTTTTAATACCGATTATTGGGATAATTTTGTATTTAATTATTTTTATTCCTATTTATAAAATGATTGGCGAAAATATGATAATAAGTATTGGATTACTAGCAATTATAATATTAATTGAACAAATATTAAGTTATTTTATATTACAATATAAAACGATAAAATATCAAAATATAATTGGTATAATAGGCATTATCTTAGTTTATATCATATTTGGTTATTTAACTTATAATCCTATAGAAAATTATATATTTTATGATACAGTTAAAGATAAATATGGAATTAATTTATATATAAAATAAAAAAGGAAATTAATCCTTTTTATTTTGGAGAAATCTCCATCTATATTAAACGCTAAATAGCATTAGCGTACCGCAATATAACAAGTATATGCTTGTTAATATCTATAATCATTATATCCATTTATATCTTTTTTATTCATTTATAATATATACTTTTTTTAAAATTGTGTGTAGGCTTTAAACTAATTCATATTCTTTTGCGATAATTCTTTTATCACTGCAATATTCCATAATAAATTTATTATCTTTCTTACAGATAATTATGCCGATCGTTTTATCTTGCATTACTTTTTTTATTGTTTTATCTATATAATTCATATATACTTCTATTTGACCTATATATTCTTTTTTTAGTTCAGTTATTTTTAATTCTACTACTACATAACAATTAAATTCGATGTTATATAATAATAAATCTATATAATTATATCTATCTCCTATTTTTATTTTATATTCACTAGCAATAAAACAAAATGAATTACCAAGTTCTTTCATAAAATTTTCAATATCCTCTAATATTAATTGTTTTAATATTTTTTCTGATATTTCATCATAATTATGACTATTTTTAATCAATATAGGATTTTTAATTAAATCTTTTACATCAGAATCTTCTTTAGTTATTAATTTTAATTTTGTTTTATCATCTAATCGCTCGTATTCTTTATTTTTTATTTTTTCTCGTAATTGGCGAACAGACAAATTTTGATTTTCTATTACTTTAATATAATATTTTATTTTGCTTATGTCATCAATAGATAATAATTCAATATAATGACTATATGTCAATTTTGGTGACACTGTCGCCATTTTTACAATTAAATTATAAAATTTTTTCATTTTATTTAAAGATGAAATATCATACTTTTTACCTAATTCATTAGTTAACTTAATAAAATATTCTTTTATTATTCCTTCACCGTAATGTTTTCCAGCTTCTTTTAATAATTTTCCTACATTATAATACGTTTCT
>CALVYO010000082.1 GCA_944372275.1 uncultured Bacilli bacterium | reverse complement strand
AAGAAGAATATTTTTTTATTTTTAGTCTAATAGTGGCTTCAGTTCTATTAAGAAGTTTACCAATTTCAGTATAGCCTTTTTTCTGATTTAAATATAATTCAATATTTGCTAGTTCCAAATCAGATAAATTTTTGTTAGAATAATTACGACCCATATATAACCTCCGTTGTGTAATTTTTCTTGACAAGACATATTATACAATAGGTTATATAGGGTTATTATTATATTTCGAATATCCAAACTGAAATTTATATTAAATTCGAATATCACAATAAAAGTTCACAAATCGAAGAAACTAATTTACTTCGATTTTTTTTAATGTTATAATTTGTATGATAGGAGTTATAATTATGGAAAATAAATCTTTTTTAAGTAAATTTATATTTTTATTAATTATAATTATTCTAATAGCAATAACTATATTTTTTATATTAAATAAAAAAGAAGTAGAGTCCAATTTAAAAGATTTAGAAATAATTACAAGTATGAATGTAGATACATTTGATGAAGACGTATACATATATAAGATGGAAAATAATACGTTATATACATCCCCATATTTTTATAATAATTACTATTTAACAAATAATACAGTTAATTTTGATAAATATCAAATAGGGGAAAATACAAAATTTTATTTAAAAAATTTAACTAATACTGAAAAAGATATAAATAACGTTAAAGTTAGTTATGACCCAATAGATAAAGATGAATTTAATTACTTATTAAAAAATTATTCATTACTAAAAGTATACATATGGAAAAATAAAGATGATAATTCTTGTAAAAATGTTTTACTTTATTCATCAAATAATATCCCATTAGAAATAGAGCGCTATTAATATGAAAAAATATAAAACATTAATTTTATTTATAATACTATTTATATTTAATTTTAGTATAAATTATTTTGCAATAAGTAATAATGATTTAATATGGAATTATGGTTTTTGCCATAATGTCGCTAATGGTTTAAAAATGTATACAGACTTTAATATGGTCATAACTCCTTTATATCCAACTATATTTGGAACACTTATGAAATTACTAGGAAATAATATGATTATATTCTTTCTAACTAACGCAATTATTCCAACATTATTATTTTATATAGTTTATAAATATTACAAAAAATCTTTTATAGAAATAATTATTTTAGTCTCTTTTGTATCAAATCCTAATTATAATTTATTATGTTTATTATTTTTATTTATATTATTTATATTAGAAGATAAGAAAAAAAATGATTATTTAATAGGTATAATATTAGGTTTAACTTTTCTAACTAAAAGTTCTATGGGAGTATTAACTTTAGCATCAATCTACTATATAAAAGATATAAAGAAGATATTAAAAAGATTTATAGGTTTCATAATTCCTAATATATTATTTATAATATATTTTATAATTAATAAAAACTTATTAGATTATATTAATTATGCTTTTGGTAGTCTACTAGACTTTGCTTCAAAGAATGCAAGAAGTGGAGTAGGTTTAATAATATTTATTGTTTCATTAATATATATCATATATTTATATAGAAAAAACAAAGATATAAAATTATTATATATACTCTTTTTTCAAATAATGAGTTACCCAATATTTAATTTAATACATATAATATATAGTTTAATACCTTTAATATTTTATATAGTATTAAATACTAACAATAAAATATATAATAAATATAAAAAATATCTAGTAATAATATTAATTTGTCCAATATTATCATTAATATTTCAAAATATATTTATAGATATGGAAGAAGGAACTAATGCTTTAAAATATAAATTAGTTGAAAAAAAATATATTGATGATGCTAATATAATAAAACAAGAAATAGATGACTTTAACAATACATATTTTATAATGTATGAAGCTTATTATAATAAATTATTATTAAATATTGATATAAATAAATATGATGTAATGCTTTCAGGTAATTTAGGATATAAAGGTGAAGAAAATGCAATAGAATATTTTGATTCTTTAAGTATGGGAACTAAATTTATATTATATAAAGATTATGAAGGAGGACAATTACCAAATAAAATTTATAATCATATAAAAAACAATTATAGATTAACAAAATCTTTTGATAAATATGAGTTATATATAAAATAGATATTAAAAAACAATATCTTTTTTTATATCTTTTTGTCGAATTGCTTTTAATAAATAAAAAAATGTCCTAGTATAGTATACCAGAACATTTAGGTTTTAGTGTCTACCTCTTTATATAAAAATATAAAAGGGGTAAATGGTAAATATATTATAAAAAATTAATTTGGCACACTACCGTTCAATCTTATTCAATAATATATAATAATTTTAAATATTGTTAGTTATAAAGTATCATATAATTTTGTAAAAAAAATAATATTTATTAATTTAAATTTAAGGTTACTATAATTGATAATAATAACATTAAAAATGTAAATATATTAAATTTTATATAAATTTTTTGAGAATTAACATTATTTGCAATTTTTGGTATTTATCCAAAAATTATTATGAATTCAAAAAAGTTACACAATGGTCATAGCTAGGATTAATCTTTGTATAAAAAATATATATTACACAATTAAATGTTAAAACAAAAATAGTACAAAATGTAAAATAAAAATAGTACAAAACGCAAAATAAATTTATAAATTTTTATAAAGTATAGTATAATATAAATAGGAGATGATTTTTAATGAAAAAATATTTACCTAGAATTGTTGATGATATTTTAAAAAATAAATTAGAATATATGGGTGCTGTTGTAATAGAAGGTCCTAAATGGTGTGGAAAGTCAACTACTGCTAAACAGTTTAGTAAGAGTGTAATAGAGTTGCAAGATCCAGATAAAAAAATTCAATATGATAATATTAGTGAAACGAAGCCATCATTATTTTTAGAAGGTGAAAAGCCAAGATTATTTGACGAATGGCAAATGTATCCTGTCATATGGGATTCAATTAGAACTAATGTTGATCGTACCGGAGAAAAGGGTCAATACATATTGACAGGATCAGCAAAACCATTTGAAAATGGAATTATGCATACAGGAACTGGAAGAATTTCTAAATTACTTATGAGAACTATGTCATTATATGAATCAGGTGATTCTAATGGATTAGTTTCTTTAAAAGATATTATTGATGGTAAAGAAGTATCTGGTGTATCTAATCTTGAATTAGAAGATATTATAAATGTTATGGTAAGAGGTGGATGGCCGGAATCATTAAATATAAGTGGCGATAATAAATTTAAAGTATCTAAAGAATATGTTCAAAGTTTAATTAATGAAGAAATTAGAACAGTAGATGGTGTAGAAAGAGATAAAATAAAGATGGAGTCTTTATTAAAAAGCGTAAGTAGAAATGTTTCTACATCAACGAATAAAAAAACAATAATAAATGACATATCAACTATTTTTAAAGAAGAAATATCTAGACCAACAGTAGATGATTATTTAACTACATTAGAAAAACTGTTTGTATTAGAATATGTTCCTGCTACAAATTTAAATTTAAGATCATCAATACAATTAAGAACTAATCCTAAAATAGAATTAGTAGATCCTTCTATCGTAATAGCATCTTTGGGATTAAAGAAAGAAGATTTAATAAATGACTTAAATTTTACGGGATTTATATTTGAAAATATGTGTTATAGAGATTTAAAAATATATGCTGATTCTTTGGGAGCTGAATTATTTTATTATAGAGATAATAAAGATTTCGAAGTGGATTTTATATTAAGATGTGAAAATGGTAAATGGGGAGCTATTGAAGTAAAATTAGGTGCAAAGCAAGTGGAAGAGGCTGCAAAAAATTTAAAGAAATTTAAAGAAAAAGTTGATATTGAAAAAAGTGGGGAACCATCATTTTTACTTATTTTAAGCGGAGCAGGATTATCATATGTACGTGAAGATGGCGTATATGTTGCATCAATAGGAAATCTAAAAAATTAATTATTTTTGAAGTTTAGGATATAATGATTAGTTTATAACAAATAAAAGATGTATTAGAAAATGCTAATATGGAAAGTAGATGTTATTTTAATAAAGAAACCAATGAAATATTACGGCATTTAGATTATAACAAAGAGTATTATATAAGTTTATTAAAGGAAAAGGTACGTTTAATAGATTTAGAAATATTTTAGAAGAAAACAAATATAAAGATATAGCCAAAATCATGGTGTATTAATAATAATATTGAATTTGAAGAAAAGTGTTATAGTGGGGTAGTTATATAAATGACTATGAGATAGAATTAGAAAAAAATAAAAAAAGAAATGAAGTTTATATTCAAGAATTCAAAGCTTGGTTAAAAGAAAAAGACTTAGCACATAAGACAATCAAAAAGCATTTAAGTAATATTGAACTTTATTTAAATGAATACTTGAATTATTATGAAATTACAAAAATGGAAGATGGTATTTTTGATGTATATTCATTTTTAAATGATTGGTTTATAAGAAAATGTTTGTGGGTATCTAAGTCTTTAATTAAAGAAAATTCATCAAGTATTAAAAAGTTTTATCAATGTATGAGTGAAAAAGAATATGTAAAAGTAGAAGACTATAAACTTTTATGTAAAAAAATAAAAGATAATATGAAAGAGTTTTTAGATCCAGTAAATGCTTATGATGAATAATATTATAATATGTTTATATAGGGAGTAAAATATGAAAGAAGTAGAAAAATTTAATTTATTAAATGCAGCAAATACATCAATAGTAAAAGATTTAAGAGGATTACTTGATACTCTAGTAGTAAAGGATTTGAAAAATATAGGTGATTTATTTTTGATAAATAGGTTGAGCAATAAAAGAAAAAGTGAACTTGTTGATATTATCTATAATGTTCTTACTAATGAAAATAAATTATCAGAAGTTATTGAAAGATTTATAGATAAAGAATTTGATTTATTAAAAAAACTTATGAAAAATAAAGGTACAATTCAAGATAATTATATAAGCATAGAAAATTATCATTTTCTTTATATGTTAGGAATAATATTTATTTTTAGAAGAAATAATAAATTTTATATATCAATAACTGATGATGTTTATAATGTACTTAAAAAAATTAATTTAGCAAAGTTTGATAAAAAAATTGATGAAAATACTAAAATATATAATTTATTAAAATCAATGGTTGAATTATATGGAGTAGTATCTTATGGAGATTTAATAGATTCTTATTGTCATTATTATGGTAAAGATGATTTTATGGATGTATCAACAAATGCTTTATATTTTTGTGAAAGACTCGATAATATATCTCATATACATACAGATAATAATTCATATTTTGTAAGTAGTATATTAACCCATAACAAATTTGAACCAATTTTAGATGATATAGTAAATAGACAATTAGAAATCAAAACAAAGCCAATAAAATTAAATGAATTACTTAAATATAATAATGCTTTTTATTATGAAGAAACAACTTCTAGAAAAGATTTTAAACAGTATTTAAGAAAAAATAAAATTAGTGAAGATGTTATAGAATCTATTATGATTAATATGATAAACATGTTTAAGTTAGGTCATTCATTTGTTGAAGTTATAATTCCTATGTTAGAAGATTATGGATTAGAAATAACTGAAAATAATATACAGGAAATAATAAACTACTTAATTGTAATTTATAATAATACTAGAATATGGACAAACAATGGATGGACACCAATAGAAATGAGAAAAGAATATAAAAATTAATTACACTTTGACCATCATGAGAAGAAATTTAGCTCATTCAAGGAATAAATTTATAAGGATTTGACTGTTAACTCAATTTAAAATGCTTACTATATTAGTTTTTTAACAATAAAAATTTTCAAATAAATTAATTTAAAAGATAAAAAAATCAAGGATCTAGAAGAATTATTCGTTCCTTGATTTTTTTAAACTAGTTTTTCATTTGATGTCTC
>CALVYO010000081.1 GCA_944372275.1 uncultured Bacilli bacterium | reverse complement strand
AAGATAGATTTGGTAAATTAGATGATAAATTAATAATTTATATGTATCAAGAATGGTTTGAATCATTAGCCTCTAAACTAAATATATTAAGTATTAAACAAAATTCTAAAGAAATAGAATTAACTATTGATTCTAATATCGATGGTGAGAAATTATTCTTAGAAACATTTAAAATAAGTGGTAACTTTAGATTTGGAACACGTGGTAAAAACTTAATTATAACTTTAAAATTAGATGGTTTAGAAAAACATTTTATCTATTATTTAATTGATTTATTGTTCGTAATTGAAAAAGCTAAAAAATAAATTTGTAAAATAATTTAAAAATTTTTCCGCGCGCGCGTAATTTAATACTAGACAAAAATAAAAATATAATGTATACTTTAGATAGAAAGGTAAGGGAGAGTAATTGTGAAAAAAATTAAAAATGCTTTTACTTTAATTGAGTTATTGGCAGTAATAATTATACTAGCCATAGTAGCACTTATTGCTACACCAATAATATTAGATGTAGTAGAGGATGCAAGAATATCAGCAGGTAAGTCTGAAGCTCAAATGATATTAGGGGGAATAAATAACTATTGTGCTTCAAGTGAAATGAAAAAACAAATGGGAACATTAGGTAGTGATGATATCGATTGTTCGATTAAAACTTCATTCACCGAAGAAGAAATAGGAAAAATGTTAAACTTAGGTAATGCTACAGTAATATCAAATAGTTATTCAAATGGAAAAGTAACAGGATTAGTTATTAAAAGTAATAATCATACATTTACATTATGTTCAAGTGGTCAATTTGCAATGGATGATGAAGAATGTGGTGCAGTAGCGGTATTAACAACAGGACCAATTAAAGATGTAGTATTATCAAACTTTCCTTATTTAGCAACAAATGGAAATGGCTGTGTAACATCAACATCAAACAATTATAGTTATATGGGTGGATGTTATTTAAAAGGTGGTAGTCAATCAGGAAAAGATATATTTGTTGCAGGACTAAATGGAGCACCTGGATTAGATTCTATAGATATAATTAATGAAAAATTTTTTGATAGTGAAGGGAATTTTATAGAAGAAAATTTTGAAAATTGGGCTTTAACAGATGGTGGTATATCAGAAGATGAATTAACAAGCGCAGGGGTAGATACTGTATTCGAATTAATTTATCAAACAACTCCAGAAAATTTATTTGTACAAAAAGGATTAAACAATTCATTATGGTATTCAGGCTTTTTGTGGCGAATAATGGGAATAAATCGTGACGGAACAGTAAGATTAATAACCGATGAAAATGTAACAGCAATACCTTGGGGAGCAAGAAATACTGCTCAAAATTGGGATGATAGTTATGCTAAAAATTGGTTAAATAATTATTTTTATTCAAGATTAAAAGGAAATAATATAATAAAAGAAGAAACTTGGTGTAGTGAAACGACTACTGATAGTTCAAGTACAAGAACAACTTGTACAAATAATTTATCAACCGAAAAATCAAAAGTAGGCTTACTAACATTAGATGAATATAATTTAGCTGGTGGCATTAGTTCATATCTAAATATAGGACAATGGCAATGGACAATGACACCTTATAATAGTTCACTCGCTTGGTACGTGGGCAGCGGTGGTGATGCCAGCAGCGATGATGTGTCCAGCACGGATGGTCTCCGTGCAGTTATAAATGTCAACTCTGTGGTCACCATTACCGGAGGTAATGGTACTCTAGGAGCGACTTGGAGTAGTGAAGCAGGTCCATATGTTTTAAACGAAGATAAAAATGTGGAAGTAACAGGAAAATTAAACGAAAAGGCAACAAGTGGCGAATATGTGTTGTTTGCTGGAAGAAAATATCGAGTAGTAGATAAAGATAGTAATGGAAATACAAAATTAATACTAGACGGATATTATGAAGAAGATGGAAATATATTTGAAATGGAATACAATGAAACAAGTACAAATGAATTTTCAGTAACAACCGGAATTGGTCAAAAATTAAACGGAGATGTATTAAATTGGTTGGTACAAGAAAGTGATACAACCAATAGGAATAAATTAGTAAGTAATTATACTTGGTATCAAAATAATTTTGGTTTTGGGCAAAGTTACACAATATCACTAAATGAAGAAAATCCAACAAGAAGTATACAAGCAACACTTGGATTAATAAGAGTAGGAGAAATGTTATCGAGCCAAAGTAGTAGTATATTGACTAAAGGTTATACAACTACGAGTAGTTATAATAATGCATATCGGTATTGGACAATGACACCATATACCAGTAGTTCTAACGCTTGGGGCGTGGACAGCAATGGTAGTGCCAACAACAATGGTGTGTCCTTCACGAGTGGTCTCCGTGCAGTTATAGTTGTTAACTCTGGTGTCACCATTACCTCCGGTAATGGTACTTGGTCAAGTCCATACCAGATTTAAAAAGAAGATTTGAAAAAAATAAGTACAAACGAAGCAATATACACCTTGCCGATGAAAAAGGCAAGGTGTGGTTTAAGGTTTGGGTGTAAGAATATATGTAGTTCTAACGCTTGGAACGTGAACAACAATGGTAATGCCAACAACAATGATGTGTCCAACACGAATGGTCTCCGTGCAGATTCCTTCTAAACTTAATTTATATGATTAAGGTTGTATAAAACAAGAATTAGGAAACAATTCTTATTCCCTAGGTATAAAGCCTAAAAATATTGGTGAAGACACAACTAGAATAAAAGTGGTTTAGTAGAGAAATCGAAAAATCGCTTTTTCTTTGTATTTTTTTGAATAAATGCTTGACAACGTGTGTGTGTGTGTGTGTGATAATATTATTTAGGGTGATATTGTGAGACTAGTAGATATAAGAAATGAGTTAAAATCAAATAATAAAGATGCAGTTATATTTATGAAATATGGCAATTTTTATAGAGTATTTGATGATGATTGTTATATTATAGGTGGATTATTAGGTTATAAAATATATGATGATAATAAAGTAGGATTTGCTATTTCAGAATTTGAAAAGGTAAAAGAAATATTAGATTATAACAATATTAGTTATATATTTTATAACAAATATGAAAGTATAAAAGAACTAAATAGTTATGATTTAATATTAAATTATTATAAAAATTATTTTTATAAAAAGGATTTAATGAATATATTATTTGATTATGATATTATAAATGAATTAGAAAAAATATTAAATTTAATCAATCGAGATAAATTAAATAAATTAAGGGAAAAGTATGAAAGATAAAAAATATAGTGAATTATTAGTTATTAGTAATATTAAAAAAACTATTTTATACTTTGATAATATTTTAATTAATTTTCCTAAAAAAGATTATATTTTAAAAAGTAAGATTGAATTAATTTTATATGATTTATTAGAAGATATTTATATGGCTAATTATTTATTTAAAGAGGAAAGAATAAATAAATTATTTATTTGTTTAACTAAAATTAAAATGTTAGATTTTTATATTAATATTTGTTTTAAAAAGAAGATTATTAGTTATAAGAAGTTTATTAATATATGTAGTATTTTAAATAATATTGTTAAGTTAATATATGGGTTTATTAATTATGAAAAGAATAGGTAATATTTATAGTAATTTATATGATTTAAATAATATAATTAGTGTTTATAATAAAATAAAAAATAATACTAAAAATAAATATAAAATAGAACAATTTGAAGATTATTTTTGTATTAATATTGTTAATATATATAATGTTTTAAAAGAAAATAAATATAAGGTTGGTAAATATAATTTATTTATTATATATGAACCTAAACAAAGATTAATATTGAATCAAGATTTATTTAATAAAATAGTTAATCATTTAATTGGTAATGAGTTAATAAATATTTTAGAAAATAGTTTAATTGATAGTAATGTAGCAGTTAGAGTTAATAAAGGTACTAGTTATGGAATTAAGTTAGTTAAAAAATATATTAGAGAATTAAATAATTATTATTGTTTAAAGATTGATATTAAAAAATATTTTTATAGTATTAATCATAATATTTTAAAAGATTTATTAAGTAAAAAAATAAAAGATAAATTGTTTTTAGATGTTTTATATAAAATAATTGATAGTACTAATAATGATTATATTTTTGAATATGCTATGAAACATAATATTAATTATTTAAAAAAAGGTTATGGGTTAAGTATCGGTAATTTATCAAGTCAGATATTAGGAATATATTATCTAAATGATTTAGATCATTATATTAAAGAAAAGTTAAAAATAAAATATTATATTAGGTATATGGATGATATGGTTTTGTTTCATAAGGATAAAGATTATTTAAAGTATTGTTTAGATAGAATTATTATTTATTTAAAAAAATATGATTTAGAGTTAAATAATAAAACAATTATAACTAAAAATAGTTTATGTTTTTTAGGTTATCGATTTTATAATAAAAATATTAAAATATTAAGTAAAAATAGAAGAAGAATATATAAAAAATTAAGAATATTAAAATATAAAGATTATAATAAATATATCAAATCATTAAGTAGTTATTATGGTTATTTTAAAATACAAAAGTATTAAGAATTTTTAGATAATTCTATTTCCATTTGTTCTTTTAATTTCATTAATTTTTTAAATTCTTTTAGTATTATTTTACTTAATGTATCAGGAACTTTAGCAGGTATATTATCTATTGTGTGAATATGATCAATATATTTTTCTAAAGTAGGAAAACCATTTTGTAATAATATAGCGGTTTTTTTATCAAATATTTTTTCTATTAAAATAGTATTACAAAATCCATATCTTTTAATTTTATTATTTACTATTTTTTAATATTTATCTATTTTGCTACTTAATGGGATAAACCATAATATATCTTTATCTTTGATAGTAAAATAAGTTGGTCGTTTTTTACCTTTTTCGTGATTAGCCATTAGGTTATCATCATTAACTATGTCAAAAAATTCGTCTTTTATATGATATAAATATCCAGTTATTATTTCCATTTTTACCTTCCCCTCTAAGTATTTAAAAGTATAGCATATATAAAAAGAAAACTCTATCTATTAAGATAAAGTTTTCAAACATTTTCAACTAGGATAATTTATTAACTCGCAAGCCACCTAGAAGCGAGAAACATTGTCGACCGGGATTATTTATTACTCGCACTCCACCCGGAAGCGAGAAACATTTTCTAAATGCAATATTAATATACATTATTTTAAAATATTTGTCAATATTGCACTTATATTATATGTGAAATTAAGTATATTATTTAATATATTGTTTAAACTAACTTTGAGGTGAATAATGAAAACAGGAGTTATAAGAAGAATCGATGAGTTAGGAAGAATAGTAATACCTAAGGAGATAAGAAGAAGTTTAAGAATAAAAGAAGGGGAAAGTTTAGAAATATTAGTTGAAAATGAAAGTATTATTTTAAGAAAATATTCTTTAATGAAAAACTTAAATGATTTTGCCCAAAATATAACTGATTCAATTAAGTCTTTTATTAAAAATAGTGTATTAATATGTGATACAGATAGTATAATTGCGGTATCTGGTGATTTAAAGAAACAATTATTAAATAAAAAAATTGGTAGTGATTTAGAAGTTAAATTAAATAGAAGAGAAGAGATGTTAGAAAAACATAAGAAATCAATTAAAATAAGTGATGAAATTGAATGTTGTTATGCGGTTAGTCCGATTATTGTTAATAGTGATGTTATAGGATTAGTAATGATTATAGGTGATGAAGTTGATGAATCTGATTTAAAATTAACTCAAATAGCATCTAAATTTTTAACTAATCATTTAGAATAAGTGTAAAGATGCGTAAAATGTCGCTATTTGTATATTAATAATATTGTTATTTAATAAATTTATATGATATATTATTAACATAGAAGGGAATAGTACTATGGAACAAAAATTAATTGATAATACGCCGTTAGCATTATTA
>CALVYO010000080.1 GCA_944372275.1 uncultured Bacilli bacterium | reverse complement strand
AAAAGATGGAATCCTAAAATGAAGGAATACATCTATACTTCTAGAGATGAAATCTATATTATCGATTTACAAAAAACAGCTAAAAAAATCGATGAGGCTTATGCAGCTTTAAAAGAAATAGTTGCAAATGGTGGTAAAGTTTTATTTGTTGGTACTAGAAAACAAGCTCAAGAAGCTATTAAAGAAGAAGCAATTAGATCAAATTCTTATTATGTAACTGAAAGATGGTTAGGGGGAACTTTAACTAATTTCAAAACTATTAGAAGAAGAATTAGAAGATTAGAAGAAATCGAAAAAATGGAAGCAGATGGAACATTTGATTTATTACCTAAAAAAGAAGTTATCGGATTAAAGAAAGAATATGCTAAATTAGATAATTTATTATGTGGTATTAGAGAAATGAATAAATTACCTCAAGCTTTATATATCGTAGATCCTTCTAAAGAAGAAATTGCTATAAGAGAAGCAAGAAAATTAAATATTCCAGTATTTGGAATTGTTGATACTAATTGTGATCCTGATATGGTTGATTATGTAATACCTGCTAATGATGATGCTATTAGAGCCGTAAAATTAATTACAAGTGTTATGGCAAATGCAATTATCGAAGCTAATGGTGGTGAAATAATCGATTATGCTAGTGATAAAAAAGAAGAAAATGCTACTGAAGTTATGCAAAAAGCTTTAGAAACAGTTAAAAAAAGAGAAGAAAGACCAAAAAAAGAAACAAAACCATTTAAAAAAGATTTTAAGAAAAAAGATTTCAAAAAGAAAGAAGTAAAAAAAGAAGAAGTAAAAGAAGAAGAAGTAAAAGAAGAAACTAAGACAGTTGAATTAGATTCTATGACTGTAGCTGAATTAAGAGAATTAGCTAAAGAAAAAGAAGTTAAAGGTTATTCAACTATGAAAAAAGCTGAATTATTAGAAGCTTTAAAATAAGGAGAGATAATAATGATAAGTGCTAGTTTAGTTAAAGAATTAAGAGAAGCAACTGGTGCTGGTATGCTTGATTGTAAAAAAGCCTTAGAAGCCACAAATGGTTCTATAGATGAAGCTATCAACTGGTTAAGAGAAAAAGGAATAAGTAAAGCTGCTAAAAAAGCAGACAGAATTGCTGCTGAAGGTTTAGCTGCTACTTTAATAAATGGTAATAATGCTGTTATCGTTGAAGTTAATTCAGAAACAGATTTTGTTGCTAAAAATGAAGAATTTAAATCATTAGTAGATACTATTTTAAAAGCTATTATAAGTAATGATGTTGAAACTAATGAAGATGTTTTAAAATTAAATGTAGAAGATGGTACTATCGAAGATTTAATTATTAGTAAAACAGCTAAAATTGGTGAAAAATTATCATTTAGAAGATTTAAAAAATTAACTAAAAATGATAATCAAGTGTTTGGTTCTTATCTACATATGGGTGGAAAAATTGCAGTATTAGTAACTTTATCTGATACTAATCTAGAAGTTGCTAAAGATGTTGCTATGCATGCTGCTGCTATGAGACCTACAGTTGTAAGAAGAGATGAATTAGCTAAAGAAGTAGTAGATAATGAAAGAGAAGTTCTTAAAAAACAAGCTATGGAAGAAGGTAAACCTGCTAATATAGCTGAAAAAATGGTTGAAGGTAGATTATTAAAATTTTATCAAGAATCTTGTTTAGAAGAACAATCATTCGTTAAAGATGATAGTATCAATGTTTTAACTTATGTTAAGAATAATGGTGGTACTATTGATAATATGGTTAGATTCGAAGTTGGCGAAGGAATGGAAAAAAGAGAAGATGATTTCGCTAGCGAAGTTGCAAAACAAATGGGAGCATAAGCTCCTTTTATTTTGAATTTAATTATGATATAATTATTTTATAAAGGAGAGAACTATATGGAAAAAGATCCATTTAAAACTGACAAACCTCTTTACGATTATAGCATTAATTATGATGTATCACATTTGCCTAATGAATTAAAAGAAATAATAAAAGAATTAGAAAGTTATGATAAAATTGGTGATTGGTTTAGTTATGATATGAAATTTCCACAATTAGATATTATAGCAAAATCATATTGGCGTAATAACGTAATTACAGAATATGATTATAAAACACTTTTAAAAAAATATGGAGGCATATATGATTAGAATAGAAAACTTTGATTTATTAATTCCTAGTGGCATAAGTTATGGTGGCCATGTAAAAGTAAAATATGTTCAGTTTATAAAAAAATTCACTTTAATTAGTGAATTTTTTTGGTCTTAATTTAAATATTATTAAAATTATAATAAATAAAATAATAGTTATTGGAATTATAATAATTAAATTATTAATAAAAAATTTGATTAATGAAAATGATAATTCACCATTATAAATTATCGGAATAGTTGCTAATAGTTCATTATCTAATTTAATATTTAATGTTCCTATCTCTCCTTTATTAGTAAAATAATCTATTATATTTAATCCGTTATAATCATATGTTAAGTTGTCTTTAGTAACAGTATTATTTAAATATTTAGAAATTGTTTCATTAGCTTTAATTTCTATTTTATCTTGGTTACTATTTTTAGTTTCTAAAGTTAATAATGTATCATTTTCGTTTACAATATTTATATAACTATAATTACTACTATAATAATCATAAATCATATAAGCATCAATAAAATTTCCACCATTACTTTTAGGACTAGCACCCGTTGTAATTAATAGATATTCTACACCATTTATATTAGCAATACTAGATAAACAATAACCGGCTTTATCGGTATAACCTGTTTTAGAACCATAAATATATTTTTGTTCTAAATTAAATCTATCAGTATATTGTAAAAAAGAACTTTTAAATGTTAAACTATTATCGCTAGTTGTATACTCTAAAGAAGTATATATTTTTTTAAATAAATCATTTTGTAAAGCATATTTTAATATAACACTTACATCTTTTACTGTGGAATAATGATTATCGATATCTAATCCCGTTGTATTTACAAAATTAGTGTTAGTTAAACCTAAATCATCTGCCTTTTCATTCATCAATTTAACAAAATTTTCTTCACTACCGGCTATATAATAAGATAATGTTTTGGCGCATTCGGCTCCTGATGGTAATAATAATCCGTATAATAAATCTTCATAAGTTATTTTTTGATTTAAACTAAAACCTGCAACAGCAGCATTTGCTTCAATTAAACCTTCTAATCCATAATATGGTATTGTAACTATTTCGTTGATATCTTCAATATTTTCAATAGCAACAATACCAGTCATTATTTTAGTTAAACTAGCAATATAAGTTTTAGTATCAGCATCTTTTTCAAATAGAATAGTATCATCATTCATATTATATAAAATAGCATTTTTGGAATTAATTTCTAAAGCATTAATATTGATTGGTATTAATAAAAATAAAATAATTATTAAATATTTCATTTTTCCTCCACATATATTTCTTTTATAATTTCATATTTTATATTTAATTTATTTAAATTTTCTTTAGTAATTTTAACAATAAAATAAGGATTTTCATTAAATTTTTTTTCTACAATAATACTATTATTTAATTGATATTCAATTTGTTTAATATTAGAATAGTCAATATCTATTTTAATTAAATATCCTTCATTATATTTTTTAGTAATTATCACTTCTTTAGTAGCATTACTATACGCTCTAATTAATCCTCCAGCCCCTAATTTAATGCCACCAAAATATCTTACTACGATACATAAGACGTGGTTTAGATTTTCTTTTTTTAAAACATTTAAAATAGGAAGACCTGCAGTTCCTGTTGGTTCACCATCATCATTTGCTTTTTCACTATTATCTAAAATATAAGCATAACAATAATGCGTAGCATCTTTATATTCCTTTTTAACTTTATCTAATAAATTATTTATTTCATTTATATTATCAATATGATAAATTAAAGCAATAAATTTCGATTTATTAATGATAATTGTATTTATGTTATCTATTACTGAAATCATTAAATCACCATTTTAATTATATCTTATTATTTAAAATAAGTCTAGAATGTGCTAAAATAGTAAATATGAAAAAGTTTAAAAAAATATATATTGAAATAACTAATGTTTGTAATTTAAATTGTTCTTTTTGTTTTAAAGATAATAGAAAAAAACAAGAGATGAATTTAGATGATTTTGAGCATATTTTAAAACAAATAGATAAATATACTGATTATTTATACTTACACATTAAAGGAGAGCCTTTATTACATTCTAAATTAAAAGAAATTTTAAATTTATGTTTTAAATATAATAAACAAGTTAATATTACAACAAATGGAACTTTATTAAGCGAAAAATATAAATTGTTAGATAAAGTTAGACAAATAAATATATCATTACATAGTTTAAATATCGAAAGATTAGAAAGTGTTTTAAAATGTGGTGATTATTTAAGTAGTAAAGGAGTACAAATTGTTTACAGATTCTGGACAAATGATAATTTATTAAATCAAGTTTTAAAATATTATAATTATCAAGATAAAGTAACTAATAATTTTAAATTAAAAAATAATATATATTTAAATAAAGATAAAAAATTTACCTGGCCTAGTTTAAATAATGAATTTATATCTAATAAAGGAACTTGTTATGGATTGAAAACTCATTTAGGTATACTAGTAGATGGAATAGTTGTTCCTTGTTGTTTAGATACGGGAGTAATTAATTTAGGCAATGTATTAAAAGAAAATTTCGTTGATATATTAAATAAAGAAAGAACTAAAAATATAATAATTAATTTTAACAATAATAAATTAGTAGAAGAGTTATGTCAAAAATGTGATTTTAGGAGGTGATAAAATGATTAAGGAAAAATTATCCTTAGTACCACAAAAACCAGGGTGTTATTTAATGAAAAATAAGGATAACAACATTATATATGTTGGTAAAGCCAAAAAATTAAAAAATAGATTAAGTTCTTATTTTAGAGGAACTCATTTTGGTAAAACTGCTAAATTAGTAAGTGAAATAAAAGATTTTGATTATGTTGTTGTTAATAGTGAAATGGAAGCTTTAATCTTAGAAAATAACTTAATTAAACAATATAATCCCAAATATAATATATTATTACGAGATGATAAAAGTTATCCTTATATTGAATTAACTAATGATAAAGTACCTAGATTATCAATTGTAAGAAGCATCAATAGAAAAAAGAACACTAATCATTTATATGGACCTTATCCTAATGTTACAGCTGCTAGAAATACTGTTAATTTATTAAATAGAATATATCCTTTAAGAAAATGTACAACTTATAATAAGAAACCATGTCTATATTATCACATTAATCAATGCTTAGGTTATTGTACTAATGATGTCGATATAAATAAAATAAATGAAATGAAAAATGAAATAGTTAAATTTTTAAAAGGTGATCATAGTATTGTATCTAATAAAATCAAAGAAGAAATGTTAAAAGAAAGTGAATTAATGCATTATGAAAAAGCTAAAGAATTAAAAGAATTATTAGATTATATCGAACTTGTTTTAACAAAACAACAAGTTGAAATGGGCGATAATGTTGATCGAGATGTTTTTGGATACTATACAGATAAAGGTTATTTATCAATTGAAGTATTTTTCATAAGAGGATCAAAATTAATTGGGAAACATTCTAAAATATTTCCTTTGATTGATGAAATTGATGATACTTTAAATAGTTATATATCTAAGTTTTATGATAAAGATATAATAAAACCAAAAGAAATATTAGTAACTGATAATATCGATACCAACTTATTAAGTGAATATTTAAATATAAAAGTATTTAATCCGATAAAAGGTGATAAGAAAAAAATAGTCGACATGGCTTGCAATAACGCAAAAATATTATTAAACGAAAAATTTGAACTAATTAAAAAAGATGAAGAAAAAACAAGTATTGCTAATGAAGAATTAAAAAATATTTTAAAACTAGATAAATTAGATCGAAT
>CALVYO010000079.1 GCA_944372275.1 uncultured Bacilli bacterium | reverse complement strand
CTTGTTTCATATGTTCCTATTTTTTTAGCTATTTCAATAATTTCCAATTTATCTAAACAAGCAACAGGTCTAATTACAGGAAAATTGGTTACACTATTAATAACATTAATACTAGTTAATGTTTGACTAGCAACTTGGCCAATATTTTCACCATTGATTAATACTTTATATTTACTAGATATATTAGTAGCTATACGATACATCATTCTTCTTAAAATAGTAATATTATATTCGCTAGGAACATTTTTATAAATTGCTTCTTGTAATTTTGTAAATGGTACTACCAATAATTTAATATGACCAGAATATTGATTTAAAATATTAGTTAATTCAATAACTTTATTTTTAGCTTCAATACTAGTATGTGGTGGGGAATCAAAATATAGACAATCGATATCAATTCCTCTTTTTAAGGCTAAATATCCTGCTACTGGGGAATCAATACCACCAGATAACATTAAAATACCTTTACCTTGAATACCAACTGGATATCCACCACTACCTTTAATTTCATTAGTATATATATAAGTATCTTCCCTTATTTCAATATGAATAGTAATATCAGGATTATGAACATCTACTTTAGTATCAAAATTTTTTAAAACTAAACCACCAATTATATTATTGAAATCCATCGATTTAATTTCAAAATTTTTATTTGCTCGTTTAGTTTCAACTTTAAATGTCTTAAAATTTTCATTTTTTAAAACTTTTAAAACACACTCTTTAATATCTTCAGTATTAGTATTAACTTTATAAGCAATAACTATTCCGTGAAGTCCAAATAATTTTTTTAACCTATTAATAGCATCATCAAAATTATTAGGAATTATATACATTCGATCTCTTTTTTTAATAATTTTACCATCTACTTTTATATTTTCAACTAGTTTATTGATAAATTGATTTCTATTTCCTTTTTTAGTGCATAATTCACCATACTTAATTAATATTAATTTTTCCATCAAAATCACCAGTTATATTATATATTATTAATTTTTTTAAAGCAACAAAAAAAGATAAAAAATTATCTTTCTGAATATCTTGTAACAACCATTACAGGTTTACGTTGTACTGGCTTTTTTTTGTGTGCTAGCACATAAATTTTGTTCCGATTAAAAATTGTATCTTCAACAACATCAATTGATTCTTCATCTGTTAAAAGTGGTAAAAACTTACGTAATTGTTTATAATACTCTAAAACTTTTTTCGTATATAATGATTCACCTTGACCATAATATCCAATTGTAAATGAATTATCTTTGTTTTTTAATAATCTTGACAAATATATTAATTCGTTATCATATATACCATTTATCACTAAATGACCGTTGATTGGTTTGTTATATGGTTTGCTATAGCAACCTTCACCAGTTTGTGATATTATCAAATTTTTATCTGCATTTAGACAAATTCCATTAATTGAACTAATTTTTTCATCAGATGCAATTTCATAAAGGTTATCCCCATTTTTTAAATAACCAATTGATTTCAAATATCTCCCAAAATTTCTATGATTTCTTTTTAAATTTTCTAGCCAAATTTCAAATTCTAATTCATTTATTATTATTTCACCATTTTTATATTTTTCATATAAAGAATTAGTAAATGGTATTTCACCAAAAGTAGGTATTTCTATTCCTTTTTCGTAAGCTTTTTCTAATAAAAATCTTTTGATTAAATTTTCATTCATAAAATTATTAATAACCGGTTCTTTATTTGTTCTACCATCTGTCATTGTTTCCTCCATTTCATTAGACAAAAAAATGTCTTAAAACGACATTTAAAGATTATAGCACATTTTAGTATATGTGTCAAATTGATAAAAATTACTATTTATAAAAATTTAATAATTTATTATATATTCCCGGTTCTATTTTATTCAATGAATTAATTGTTAATTCTAAAGATTTTTGATATTCGCCTTTATAAAATAACATTTCCGAATATGTTAAGTTTTTATTTATTTCATCTGTTAAAACACGATATCTATTTCCATAAACAATTGCCATTTCAGCGAACATAGCAGTTTTTAATAATTCTTTTGTACCACTATATAATTTTAAAACTAAATCTCTTGCAGTGTCAACCCTAGTATTCAATGTTCTTATTGTAATCGGTTTTTTATCTAATTCACGTATTATTTCTTTTATAGCATCTGA
The DNA here is from genome assembly GCA_944372275.1 of uncultured Bacilli bacterium. Taxonomy (GTDB): domain Bacteria; phylum Bacillota_I; class Bacilli_A; order RF39; family UBA660; genus Faecisoma. Next base: position 3,827 of record CALVYO010000079.1, on the reverse strand, counting down.
TGCTTCATTTAATTGAATATAGTAATATTCAGGAATAACTGGGAAATTAAATTCATGAATTTTACTTTTAGATTCTCTTAAAATCGTTTTTACTTCTTCTAATTGTTGACGTGCTCTTACTTCATCTTCCTTCATACTACCTAAAGCATCTAAGGAATTATCTAATTTATCTTCAATTTCATTTAATCGTATTGTTAATGTTTCGATTTCTTTAATTAATTTTGAATAGGCGAAAGTATTATTACCAGTATGAGTTTTTAAAACATCATAATCTGTAGTCAAAGACTTTAATTCTTCTTTAATACTATTTAATAAATTTATATCGTCATCTGATAAATTATATTCTGCTTTAATATCATCTATTTGACTAAATATATCAGCAATAATATCATTAACCTTAGTAATTTTTTTCATAAAAGTATCATCTAATTCATTATAAATTTTACGATCATTTTTTTCTTTTTCAAAATCATTGAATAAGCCATCAAAATAATCTAATAATACTTTTAATTCAAACAAACTATCTTCCAAATTTAAAACTCTAGTTCGATCCATTATATCATTTAATTTCTTATTGGCTTCAGTAATGTTATAATCAACATTTAAATAATCTAATGGAAAACCTTCTTTAACCATTTCATGATAAGTATCATCTATTTCTTTTATTTTTTTAGGAATTATATTAGTTGCCATTAAAACAATAGAAGGTACTTCATCGATGACAATTTGCATATGTTTTAACATTTCATCAATTGATTTTATTATTTTTGTAACTTCATTATAATCATTGTTTTCCATACTATTTTCAAACGCTTCAAATCTTTTAGAAATATTTTCAAATTGTAAAAGTACCGAATTAGAAATTTCACCAAATTCTGATTTAGTTGAACTAAATTTATCATATAATTCGCGATAAACACTTTTAAATTTAGTTATTATTGCCCTGTTTCTTTCTTCACTAGATGTTATTTCTTTTATTTCATCTAATAAAATATCAGTACTTGTTTTTACTTTATATATTTCCATTTCTAGTTTAGCAATTTTAAATACAGTAGTCTTATAATCTAATTGTTTTAAAGAATAATCAGCTTCTAAAATCATATCAGTAATTTTAGGGATTTCAGAGTTTCTTATTACTTTAAACCTATTTTCCCAATCATTTAAATTAGAATCTAATTTATCGTTTTTTAAAAATGTTTTTATCTTTGAAATTTCGGAATTTATTGGCGTACTATCAATAACATTTTTTTCTACTTCTAATTTATCTAAAATTGATTTATATTTTTTATTTTTAGCATTTTGAATTAGGTTTAAAACTATTACTATTATTATTACTGTAATAACATAAACACTAACAGCCACTAATGTTACACCCATTTTATCCCTCCTTATTATAATTTTATCATATTTATTGACATATTACGACATAATTATCAAAATTAAGAAAACTAAATACATCCCAGAAACTAATCCAACTATAAAACTTAGTAATAATGTATCGACAAAGGCTGCATTTGGCTTTCTATTATCATTTAAAGTAAATATTTTAGTTTTTGCTTTTTCAATATCTTGATTATTTTTTTCAGTAGTTACTTCTACAATTTCATCAACTACAACTTCATCATCTTTTTTTTCAGCAGTCAATAATTGGTCATTATTTTCATCGTAATAAATTCCTGTTTCAATATTTCCAACAATTGATTTATCAACTTTTTCATCATGTTTTTGCATAGTCATATTAGGTATTTCCTGCTTAGAAGATTCTAAATTTTCAACATCAGTTAAATCAACAGAAGTTTTTTGATATTTATTCATATCATTAGCTATATTTAAAGCACTTTCTTTACCATCTTCTTGTTTAAAATACTGAGACTCATTTTGTTTAGCCTTAAATTGTTCAACAAAATTTCTATTATCAACATTATCATCCATTATTTTCACTTGACCATTTTCATCTTTATATTTTATATAACTTTTTCCAGCAACTTGAAAACTAGTTATACCTTCTAAATTAAGTGGAGCATCTTTCATAACTTCATCAAAATAAGATAACAAGCCAGTTATAGTTTTATCAACAACATCATCTTTAAAATCAAGTTGTTTCATATTTCCTAATAATTCCTTATGAGTATTAATATATTTATTTAAATCAACTATATCTTTTTTCAAATCATCCTTATTTTGATATTTACCATTTCTAATATCTTTTTTAATTGCTTCAACTACAAAATCAATTAAGACAAGTTCTACTTTTGTAGCTTCTTTTATTTCAAACTTTAAATCTAATTTTAAATTTACTTTACTTAAATCTAATCCTACTATATCATCATTATTTCTTAAAATTAAAAACGAACCATTATTTAACTTAATAAATCCAATCGTCTCATATTCTTTTCCTTTATATATAACCTTATTTGGTAGCATACTATCACCCAATTATATTGTAACACAATTTTTGACAATATACCACAATTTTTTCATTGATTTATGTAAAGTTAAGTGATATGATTTTAAGTGGTGAGGTAAATGGAAAAATACAAATTTTTATTTGAATCAATTAGAAATACAAGTTTAACTAATCTAATAAAAATAATTAAAAAGGTTAAAAAAATTAGTAATAAAAAATTTGTTTTATTTGATATAATTAACTGTTCTATTAAATATCAGGCAGCATTTTATGATTATTTGGAATTTGAATTTTATTTATTGAATGATGAACAAAGAAAAACTTATTTAACTAATGGTAAAAATAATGAAATAGTCAAAACTTTTAATGATAAAAACTATCGTCATATTTTTGATAATAAAGATGAATTTAATAATAAATTTAAAAAATATCTTAAAAGAGATTATTTAAATTCTAATTTTACTAAAGAAGAACTAAATAAATTTATAAAAAACAAAAATAAAATTATTATTAAACCAATAGATGGTATTGGTGGGAAAGGGATAAAAATAGTTGATTGTAGTGAGAATATACATCAAGAATATAATGATTATTTACTAGAAGAAATAATTATCCAAAATAAAAAATTAGATGAATTATATGATAAATCTGTTAATTCACTTAGAGTCTTTACATTTTATGACGGTAAAACGGTTCATATTCTTCAATCTATTTTAAAAATAGGTAATGATGAGGTAACCGATAATTTTGCGAGTGGCGGAATGTATGCTTTTTTAAATGAAAAAGGTGTCGTTATAACGCCAGCCATCGATAAAGATGACAATATTTATGGTATACATCCAATAAGTAAAAAACAAATTTTAGGTTTTAAAGTACCACTTTTTGACAAAGTCATTAAATTAGTTGATGAAGCTGCTAAAGAGGTACCACAAATCAAATATGTTGGTTGGGATATAGCTATTTTAGAAGTTGATGTATGTATAATTGAAGGTAATAGTTACCCTGGAGTATTTCAAATAAAGCCACGATTTAGTAAAGATAAAATAGGTATATTACCAAAATATGAGAAAATTATGAAAATTAAGTTATAAATAATAAGCGATGAAAAAAATAATATTTGACAAAATAATTAATTTATAGTAAAATGTATATAGATATGAATTATTTCATATATTAAAAAAAGAGATACATTTAATTTGGATGATTAAGTGTTTGCTCTATTTATGTTTAGTTTGAGAAAACACCGTTCAAAGAAGAATCGGTGTTTTCGTTTAAGATTGTCCTTGCTTTTAAGGACTAGGATTGTGTAAAGAACAATCATAGCAAATGCTACAATTAATTGTATTTAAATTCCTTTCTATAAATTTTATATTCATAGAAATCACCTCCATTCTTAAAATAAATTAAAAATAGAGTAAAA
>CALVYO010000078.1 GCA_944372275.1 uncultured Bacilli bacterium | reverse complement strand
CGTTTTTCAATTCCAGCAGTATCCATAGTACCACGAATAATGTGATATCTAACACCGATTAAGTCTTTAACACGACCACCACGAATTAAAACTACTGAGTGCTCTTGTAAGTTGTGACCTTCACCAGGTATATAAGCAGTAACTTCCATACCATTTGATAATCTAACACGAGCATATTTACGTAACGCTGAGTTAGGTTTTTTTGGTGCCATTGTTCCTACACGAGTACATACACCACGTTTTTGAGGTGAATTTTGACTTGTTCTTTTTTTGTCTTTACTATTAAATCCAATATTCAAAACTGGTGATTTACTTTTTCTAGTTTTATTCTTACGGTTTTTTCTAACTAATTGGTTAATTGTAGGCATTGTTTATCCTCCTTTCATTTGCACACTTCCAGGTGTTTCATTTTATCAATTAATTTAAGATTTGCCTAAGCAAATCTAAAACAAGTTAATTTTATCATTTATTAATTTACTTGTCAATATTTTTTTGATTTTTCATATGTAATTTTTTTTTGATTTTTCATATGTAATTTTTTTGATTTTTTATATGTAATTTTTTTAAAAATCTACATCATAAAAATCTTGATAGCCAATTGTTTCGTAATTACCACATTTAATATATGCATTATATATAATTTTATTATCATCATTTATAAATATAGCATATCCTGAACAAACATTATCACTATCTTCAATATCTATTATTTCATCAATTAATTTTTCTTCTTGTAAATTTTTAAGAGTTACGCTTATTTTTTCACCATCTAATATATCACTATAATATTTTTTTTGATATTTTTTAGCAGCACTTACAATTGCACCTTCAATTTCCTCATATGATTCATATTTTTTATTATCATCTTTATCATTATTTTCAGTTTGCTGATTTTCATTATTAATAGGTTCCATAATATTATTAAAAGTATTTTGAATTAATACGGCAATTATTACTAGAGCAATCATTAGCACTAATACTCCTACTAACATTGCCTGTAATCCCCAACCACGATTATTTAATTTCATAATTAAAAGATGTTCCTTTCTTCAATTTCTTCATTAAATCGATATAATTTAGCTGGTCTTCCCATATATCCTTCATTGACATCACCAGTATCGATAACATATCCCAAATTAACTAATTTTTTTCTAAAATTTCTTCTATCAATTTTAATGTTTAAAATTTGTTCATATACTTTCTGAAGTTCTGGTAAGGTAAAATCACTTGGAAATAATAATTTCAAAATGTTACTATCAATAATTCTTTTTCTAAAATATTCAATTAATTTAGTAATTATTTTATCATGATCATAACCAGTTTTAGGAATTGAATTGATATCAAACCAAGATAATTCAATATCATCTTTTTCTTCCCTTTTTAATACTAAAGTAATATTATCGATTAACCCAATAAATGTAGTTGCTACAATTCTATTATCTGGATCCCTTTTTAAATTACTAAAAGTATAACATTGTTCTATATACATCGTTGGTAAACCTAATTTGTCACATACAACTTCAGTAATATTATCTTCCAATGTTTCTTTATTACTTAATAAAGAGCCTGGTAAAACCCAATATCCTTTATAAGGCTCTGTCTTTTTACGCATTAACAATATTTTTATCTTACCTTTATCAACTGTAAAAATACCAATTAATGTTTCTATTAATTGATCATAATCTTTTTTCATACTACTCATATAATTTACTCCTTTGTGTTAAACGTACACTCAATTTTACATGATTTTTTTAATTTTGTCAAATAGTAAAAAACCAAAGAATTAAATCCTTGGTTTTTCTTCTACTCTACTACATTTATAGTTACATCTAATGTTATTTCACTATATTCTTTATAACTAAATGTCATTTCTCTTGTGATATCATCAGCTTGTAACCATAAAATAAATTCTGTTCCAATAGCTCCATGACGATTAGCATCTGTTATATCGATTTTTTCAATTGTATAACCTTCTACACTTAATTCATTTGGATCTATTCCTAAATCGACTATAACGCTATACCATTTTTTATCTAATCCGCTATCATTAGTATAAGAAATTAAATTGCCGGTTTTTGTAACATTAATTATATTATCTTCAAAATCAACACTGATAGCATTTTGATTAGCTACTATTTCTAAATAATGTTCATCATTTTTTGGATCTAAATTATCTAGAATTGATTTTTTAGCGGTTACTAATTCTAATGGTTTAACAAAATTCCAGCCATCTTTATAAATAGCTATTTTAGTTTCTTCGCCATCTTTAAATTCAAACATAGTTGTTGGATCAACAATAAACATACCATCTTCATATGTTACATCTGAAGTTATTTCATTTGTTGCTTCATATAATACGCCTACTTTAGCATCGAAATTGAAGGTAATAGTTAATGTATCATATTTATCATCTAAATTTTTAAATGTAATAGTTTGTGTTTTATCGATATCTGCTCCTCTTAACCAGATTACAAATTCTGTATCGCTAGTAGCACCTAATCTTTGAGCATCTGTTATATCGATTTCTTCGATTGTATAACTATCAGCTACAATTTTGCTAGGATCGATTCCTAAATCGATAATAAAACCATACCATTCTTCTTCCATATAACCATTATTATATTTTTTTAATGGTTTTAATTCTTTTACATTGATAGTATTTTCTTCTTTAGAAATTTCTACTCTTTCATTGTTATAAATCATTTCTTCATAATATAGTTCTTCTTCTGTTACATTAGTTAAATCTAATTTTGTAACGCTATCTAAACTTAAAGTTGGATAATCAGTTAAGATATTGATTGTAATAGTATATGAAACGTCGTTATTATTTTTATGTTTGAAAGTCATTTCTCTTGTTTTATCTAAAGCATTTAACCAAATTACAAAGGCAGTATCTGTATCAGCACCTAATCTTTTAGCGTCTGTTATATCGATTTCTTCGATTGTATAACCATCTACTTCTAATAATCTTGGGTCAACACCAAAATCAACTATTAATGCATACCATTGTTTAGATAAAGTACTAGAATTTGTGTAATCTTTTAAAGGGCTCTTTTTAGTAACATCAATTTTATTTGAAGAAACATTTACTTCAATAGCTTCTTGATTAGCAATTATCTCTTCATAATAAGGCTCTTCTTCACCTATTTGCGCAGTATTGATTTCAGTTGCTCCTTTAAAATCTAAATTAGTTACAAATGTCCAATTATCATCTTTTTTAGCTGTTTTTAAAACACCATCCTCTTTAAATTCAAATGTTGTTATATTTGAATCAACTACAAAAATTCCATTTTCATAAGTAATATTATTTAAATCAGTTATATTACCTTCTGCTTCATAAGGTACAGCTACTTTATATTCTTCATTACCGACAAATTTAAAAGTAAGTGTAACATATTCAGTTTCATCATTTTTGTTAATAAAAATTAATTTTAAAGGTTCAGTTAATTTAACGTCAGTTAACCACATAACAAAGGCATTTTCGTTAGCTTCTGTATATCTAGAAACATCTGTTATATCTTCAGGATTAATTGAATAATTACCTTCTATTCTTACATCATTTACATTAAATCCTAAATCTAAAACAAAACCAAACCATTTACCTTCCATAAAACCATTATTATATTTAATTAAAGGACTATTTTCAGTTATTGTAATAACAGAATCTTGTTTAGATAAAGAAATATTAGCCATATTATATTTCATAAATGGTACATATTGTTCACTATTTTCTAAATTAGATAAATTTAATTCAATAGGATTTTTAACTTCAAATACGTTATAATCTGCTACAACATTGATTGTAATAGTATAATTAACCTCATTGTTATCTTTATGCTTAAAAGTCATTTCTCTTGTTTTGGTAGCACCATTTAACCACATAACAAAGGCAGTATCAGTATCAGCGCCTAATCTTTTAGCATCTGTAATATCGATTTCTTCGATCGTATAACCATCTACTTCTAATAAACTTGGGTCAATTCCTAAATCGATTATTAAAGCATACCATTGTTCATCACGACCACTATTATTTGTATAACTAATTAATTTACTATTTTTAGTAACAGTTATAATATCTTCTTCATAATTAACACTAATAGCATTTTCATTATCTTTTATTTGAGAAGCAAAAGGTTCTTCGTCTAAAATATTATCAACTTCAATTTTACTAGTGCCTTTAAAATCTAAATTAGTTACAAAAGTCCAATTATCTTCTTTTTTAGCTGTTTTTAAAACGCCACCTTCTTTAAATGTAAATGTTGTTACATCTAAACCTACGATAAACATATTATCTTTAAAAATTACATCGTTTGATAATTCAGTAATACTAGATGTTGCTTCATATGAAACACTAGTTATGCCATCATAATTTAAAGTTAACGTGATAGCATCGTTGATATCTAATTCATTATTAAATGTAAATTTTAAAGCTCCATTAGCAAAATTTTCTTCAGTTAACCAAACAATAAATGCAGTTTCACTAACAGCTCCAAATCTTTGAGCATCAGTTATATCACAATCTAAAATACCATATTGGTTAGAAGTAATATTGTGTGGATCTATTCCTAAATCTAAAATAAATCCAAACCATTGTCCTTCCATATAACCATTATCATATGATTTTAACAAATCAGTTTCTTTAATAGTTATATCATTTCCTTCATTTGTTACATTTACTTTTGGAATATTATAAGTCATTTCATCTTTATATGGCTCATCTAATCCAAATTCTGGTAATACTAAATTAGATACACCATTCATATTGAATACAGGATAAGTGTTAGTAACTTGCCATAATCCATCTACTAATTTTACTGTTTTAGATGTACCATTTTCAATAAATTCAAATTCTTCTACACCACTAGCAATATTAAATTGTTTATTTGTAACATCGTAATCTACGCCTTCTGTTTTTACGACAATTTTGTTTTCTGTATCGTATTCATAACGAGCCATACCTTTAAAATTAAAAGTTAAAGCGATAGCTTCTTTTGTTTCATTATCAACAAATGTTATTATTTTGCTATCAGTAGTATCACTACCTCTTAGCCATACAACAAATTGATTTTCGTTAGTTGCTCCTAGACGGTCTGCTTCTATTTTATCAACTTCTTCAATTGTATAGCCTTCTAAAGTAGTAATCCTATCTTTTGGAATACCTAAATCAAGTAATATAGCATACCATTGTTCATCACTATGACCATTGTTCCAATTTTTCATTCCTCTATTTTCTGTAACATTAATTATATTTTTATTAATAGATATTGAAATAGATTCTTGATTAAATTTAATATCTTCCCCAAATGGATCTGATAAAATATCATCGGTTTTAATATTAAGTGCGGAATTTAATTGAATTTTTTTAATTGCTTCTTCTTGTTCTACTAAATCTATATGAGTAAAATAAGTTTCATCCCCACTACCATCAGCATTTATGCCATCTGGTGCTTCTATTGTTTCAAAATTGTTTAATACATTTTCCCATGTATCACTTCCATATGGTTTAAAGTAAATAACCATATCATCAATGTCATCACTTTCAATTGTTTTTGCAGCTAACATAATGTTTTTTGTAGTCAATTGAGCCCCATCAGCTGTAAATATGTGTGTTCCAATAATATAAGCATTTTCGAATTTGCTTTGGTCAATTGCTTCCGCATTAGCAGTTATACCAAAAGCTAAAAATGACATTGTACAAAAAACAAAGTACTTCAAATTTTTCTTCATACATATCTCCTTTTACTTACTAATATTTACTATTTTTCCATCAGTTAATTTTACTTTAACTGCTTTATTTAACATACTTTCATTAGCATTATTTATTCCATTGACACTACTATTATATTTTGCTACTGTTTTTTCATCTTTATCTAATAATTCACTAAATGAAATAACTTTGCCATTTTGGTATACTTTAATTATTCCAATTGGTGAATAAGCATCATACTTTTCAAATTTAATTGTATAAGTATCTGGAATTTTTTCCCATTTTGCTACTAAAGTAATAT
>CALVYO010000077.1 GCA_944372275.1 uncultured Bacilli bacterium | reverse complement strand
TCAAGTTCATCATTAGTTCTAACTAATAATGAATTAAGCATACCAGTTGCTCCAATAGATAAATCTTTAGGAATTATATAATCATTTATATTATCTTTCTTAAATAATCTCATATTCTTAACCTCCTTTCTTTTGAATGTCCGATATTAAGGACAATTCAAATATAACACCGTCCGAAAATATTGTCAATACAACTTGACCGAAAAACTAGACTTTTGAATAAAAATGTGGTAAAATTAAATTGTTGAGAGACAAAAGGGGAGAAAGAAGTGTTATTATGAACTCAGAAGAACTTAAAATTTTAATTGAATCAGCAAGAGAAGCAAAAGGTATTTCACAAAGAGAACTTGCTAAATTAACAGGTATTAGCAGAAGTACTTTAAATGATTTAATTAATGGTAAAATAAAAAAAGTAGATATTGATGATCTACGAAAGATTGCTGAAACATTAGATATGTCATTACAAAAATTATTAAAGGTAGCTGGTTATGATGAGATGCTTTTCTATGTTTCTAAAGATAAATATGCAAATAAATCTAGTAAAGATTTAAAAGACTTAATAGAACAATATAAAAAATCTGAATTAGAATTACTAGATTTTGATAATGAAAAAAGAAAAAAAGTAAGTGATGCAAGACAAAAGTTATTTTATACAATAGAACACTTGCAAATAATGCAAAAAGATAAAGATAGTTTATATACAATTGATAAAGCTATTGAAGATATAAAATATGCTTTTGATGAATTAGAAGTAGCAGAACATAAATATGATTATAGTAAGTTGCCAAAGAAAAACTAAAGGAGATATGACGATGAACGGAAAAGTTATAAGTGTATTTGCAGGATTAGGTAAAACAACTGTTGGTAATAAATATTCAAATGTATGCGATTTACAGAGTTCTCCATATAGATGTGATTACTCGATGATTGATAAAAATGATTATGAGAAAAAGAAATACGATTCATCTAGAACTCCAAATCCAGAATGGCCTAATAATTATTTAAATGCTATTTTAGAAGCAAGAAAAAAATATGATATTGTATTAGTACCATCTAGTTTAGATGTAAGAGAACTATTGATTAATAATAATATAGATTTTTTATTTATATTGCCATCTAATGATTATGATAACAGAAAAAAATTACTAGAAAGATATAAGCAAAGAGGAAATAGTAATGAATTAATAAAAGATGTTATGTATAATTTTGATAATTGGAGTAGAAACCAAGAAGATTATAGTTATCCAATTATTATCTTGGATAAAAACCGATATTTAGAAGATTTATTTTTAGATATGGGATTAATTAAATAATTTATAAAAATTATATATAAATTAAAATGGAGGATGCAAAAGTGAACAATCAATTATTACAAGAATTAATTCAAAAATATAAACTATCTGAAAAAGAACATGATGTGGTTTTAGAACTTTTAAAGAAGAAATTGTTTTCAGATAGAGTTGCTGAAAATAATCCATCTATTATGTTTGTTGTAGGACAACCGGGTTGTGGAAAAACAACTTATATAAATCATGAAGACTTATCTCAGTATGTAATTATAAATTCTGATGATTATAGATATTTGAGTAAGTATTCTGATGAAATATTGGATAAATATCCAACAAGTTATGCAAAACTAACAAATTATGATGCACATTTATGGGGTGATGAGCTTTTCTCTTATGCAATACAAAATAGATATTCAGTTTTAAGAGAAAAAGCTCCAATTGATAGTAGCTTATTGGAGTTAATAAAAACAATTCCTAATGAATACGATGTTGTTTTAAATGTTGTGGTAGCAGGAGATTTAGCAAGTTTACTTGCTACAAGAGAAAGATATGAAAAAGAAATATTAAAAAGTGATAATGCTAAATTATCAAATATTGAATCACATAATAAATGTTATACTTTATTGCCTGATTTCATATCGAAATGCATATCTTTAGGTGTAAAAGTAAATTATGTTGTATCATTTGATAATCAATTTAAGGTTATACCAGTTGGAAATGATTACTTAGAGGTATTACAAGAATTTAGAAAACAAAGTAATGATCATGCATGTACTATCTATGAAAAAAGAATGAATAATATTAAGCAATGTATGATGAATAGAAAGGCACCACAAGAACAATTTGATGAATTAAAGAAAATAGAAAGTGTTTATTGTGAAATAAATAGTTACTACGATAATGAAAAATAACATAAAAAATAATTAATTCTAATGATAATAAAGCAAATTAGATTATAGGAGGTAAAACCTAATGAAACAACTAAATGAACTTAAATTAAAAGATAAAAAGTATATTATTTTCGATATGGATGGGACACTAATTGATTCTATTGGGGTTTGGAATAGAACAGATCAAAAACTGATTGAAGAATTTGGAGGAATGTCTATAGATTTAGACAATATACAAACAGAAAGAGATGCTTTTCTTCATAGCAATCAAGATAGTGATATTTATTTGGCATATTGCAAATATCCAATAAAAAAGTATAACTTCAGTATTAGAGATGCACAGACATTACTTAATATTAGATGGGATAAATCAGGTGAAGTTTTAGAAAACGAGATGGATTTTAAACATGATGTCGTTAAATTAATATTAATGTTGAAAGATTTAGGATTTACTTTAGTATTAGCAACAATGACAACACAAGTTCAACTAGATATTTATTCTAAAAAGAATAAAAGAATGCTAGAACAAATGAATATAGCAGAAGTTTTTGATTTGATTACTAGAAAAGAAGATGTAAAAAATAAGAAACCTAATCCTGAAATATATAATAAAATAATGCAATACTATGATGCATCTCCAAGTGAATGTTTAATATTTGAAGATTCTTATACAGGAGTATTAGCAAGCAAGAATGCAGGTATTGAAGTTGTAAATATTTATGATAAATATGCAGATTTAGATAGAGAAAAAATTAATGAGATAACTGATTATAGCATTCAAAGTTATAAAGAATTTGTAGATTTAGTAAATTTTATTTATCCTATTAAATCAGAAAAAGGACTAACATTTAAAAAGAAATAAAGAAAATGACACTATGACACTATAAATGCATGTAGGGTACTCGCAAACAATGTGTCATTGTGTCATAAAATATGATAAAAAAAGTTAAATTTGTGATATAATTGATATATAAAAAGGAAGCGCTAGTACAGGCTTATATTTTATAAGGTTTTGTATTGGCGTTTTTTTAGTAGTAAGGAAGTGAATTAAATGATTAGAAAAGAGTCATTTGAACCCGTTTATACAGACTTGCATATTCATACATCTGAAAATCCAAATAAAATTAAAGATGGGGTTGAATATGATATTGATGCACTGATAAAAAATATTAATAAGATATCTTGTGATAAGAAAAAACTTATATCATTTACTGATCATAACATAATAAATAAGAAAATTTATTTGAATAAATTGCCAGATATGTATTACTTAATATTGGGTGCTGAATTACATGTAAGTTATGATACAAAGAAAAAGCCATATCATTGCCATATATTCTTTAATGTGGAAATAAATGGTGATAATATAGACAAAATAAATGAAAAACTTGATATGCTATATCCAAAAAAAGAAATTGATAAAGAAGATTATAAAGATATTCCAAAATTAGAAGAAATAATTAATACTTTTAACGATTATGATTTTATACTTCTTCCACATGGTGGACAAAATCATAGTACATTTGATAAAGCAATGCCTAAAGGAATAAAATTTGATAATGTAATGGAAAAAGTTTTATACTATAATCAATTTGATGGTTTTACAGCCAGAACCACTTCTGGAAAGGAAAAAACAAAGAATTATTTCAAAAAACTAGGAATAGATGAGTTCACTAATTTAATTACCTGTTCTGATAATTATAATCCAACAAAATATCCGAATCCAAAAGATGATAAGGCTGAAAAATTTATACCAACATGGATTATTGCAGAACCAACTTTTGAAGGATTAAGAATAGCTTTATCAGAATCAAATCGTTTAATATATTCCGAAAATATTCCAAATTTATATGAGGAATATATACATGGATACAAAATAAAAAATGATTTGCTAGATATCGATGTTAATTTTAAACAGGGATTAAATGTTATTATTGGAGAATCATCATCTGGTAAGAGTTTATTAGTTGATACTCTTGTAAAAGAAATAAATCCTAAACTAGGTAAGATTGATTATTCAGTAAAATATGACTTTGATGGATTGGTGGTTGATAATCCTGTTGGTTTTGTTCCATATTATATAAATCAAAATTTTATATCAGATGTTGCAAATAAAAATAAAATCGAGGATATTCCTTTAATAAAGCAGATGTTTGGACCCACTGAACAATCTAAACGAAAAACTTCTGATAAATTAAATAAACTTCATAATGTATTAGCAAATCTCCTTAATGCCGTTGAACTAATAGAAGTTTACCAAAATAATTTAATGGCATTAACTAATTTAGATAATTTAATTTTGTTTAAGAGTAAACGAGAAAATCCACTAGAAAAACTATTTCCAAAGGAAAATATTATTGATAAGTTAGATTATAATGAAGATGAATATGAAAAGCATCAAGATTATTTAGATGAAATATATAAATTTAGCAAAACTAATATTTATATAGAAGATATAAAAGAAGAAATAGAATCTATTAAACAAAAACTAGATACTGCATATAAAAAGAGTTATTTTGAAAAATATATTAGGAAAATAATAAAAAAACATAAAACAGAATTCGACGAAAATTACAAATATGATGATAATGAGATAAAAACAAAAAATAGTAATTATGAGAAAGCACTATTATATATATCAAAATATTTAGAGGAAAGAAAAAAATTTGATAAAGCTTTAAATGAATTAGCCAAATTTTCTTATAAGGTACAATCAAAGCCTATAATTATTTCTGGTCATCAATTATTTATTGAAAACAAGTTGGAAATAACAAAAAACAATATCATAGATTATATCAATGATTTTTTAAAAAACGATAATAAGATAACTGATTTTGAAAAAATAAAACCATCCGATTTGTTTTTGGATAAGTTGAATAAATCATATAAAATTGATAACTATGATGTTTTTAAACAAAAGATTTTTTCTAAATTTACTTCGTCCAACAAATATGATTATAAAATAATTACTTCTGATAAAAGAAAATGGGAAGAGTTAAGTCCTGGATGGAAAACAGCAGTTTTAACAGAGTTGATTTTGCAATACGGTAAAGATGAGGCACCATTAATAATTGACCAACCAGAAGATAATTTAGCCAATAAATATATAAATAATAAACTAATAAATGATATAAAAAAGTCAAAAACTAAGAAGCAAATTATTATTGTTAGCCATAATGCAACCATTCCAGTTTTAGCAGATGCAGAAAATATAATATATTGCAGAGCAAATGGCGACAATATTACTATTAGGTCTAATTATATAGAAAACAAAATATTTGATAAAAAATGTTTGGATATTATTGCTGATATAACTGATGGTGGAAAGAAGTCTATAAAGAAAAGATTTAAAAAATACAACATAAAAACATATAAGGAGGAAAATGATGAAATATAAAATTGAAAAGAATGGAAATTCGGTGAATTTTATAAATGACGAAACAAAAGAAAAATTTGATTATATAGAGTTTGCTGATAAATTATATGATGGAGAACAATTGGAAATAACAAATTATGGAACTTTGTCAGAGGAAGAAAAAAAAGTAATAGATCAAACTGTTAAAGAATTAAATGCTTTAGCAAATCCTAGAAAAAGGAAACGAATAATATCACAATTGGATTTAGAATAAGATTATTTCTGATTATTATATATTGAAGTATTGAGTAATTGTTATATTAGATTTCCAGATACCAAATCTAGATACTAAATTCAGAAAATTAAGTTATTTTTATAAACTTTAGTAAATTTAAGAAAATGAAAAAGCCTTATAATATAAGACTTTAGGCTATTATTAAATTGTCACGAACCGATATTTAGATTTCCCCCTGAAGGAGCCGAAAGGCTCCACTTTTTGTTGATATCAAAGAGTTAG
>CALVYO010000076.1 GCA_944372275.1 uncultured Bacilli bacterium | reverse complement strand
GAGGGGCAGACAGACGAGCCTTTCACTTGAAATAATAATGAAAGAGAGGTAAGTCGAGTTTGTCTACTCGACAGGTATTTATGGAATTTAAAGAATTAAACAAAAAACAAATTAATGAAGCAGAAAGTGAAGTATTATCTTTTTGGAAAGAAAATAATATTTTTGAAAAATCAATAGAAAATAGAAAAGATAAAAAAAACTATGTTTTTTATGATGGACCAATTTATGCTAATGCAAAACCTGGAATTCATCACGTATTTGCTAAAACAATTAAAGATGCATTTACTAAATATAAAACTATGCAAGGATATAGAGTATTAAGAAAAATCGGACTTGATACTCACGGTTTACCAATTGAAGTTAATGTTGAAAAGAAATTAGGCTTTAAAAATAAATCTGATATTGAAGATTTTGGTATTGAAAATTTTTGTAAAGAATGTAATAAAGAAACTGCTACTAATATTAATGAAGTAAAGAAAATAACTGATATGATGGGTCAATTTATTGATTGTGATCATCCTTATGTTACTTGTGATAATGAATATATTGAATCTGAATGGTGGATTATTAAGGAAATGGATAAAAAAGGTTTAATATATTATGGTAATAAAGTATTACCTTATTGTCCTAGATGTGGTACGGAATTATCTAGTAATGAAGTAGCGCAAGGTTATCAACAAGATCCAGTTAATACTGTTATTGTTCCTTTTAAGAAAAAAGATGAAGATGTTTATTTTTTAGTATGGACAACAACACCTTGGACTTTAATGGCTAATGTTGCTATTTGTGTTAATCCAGATTTAACTTATTTAAAAGTAGAAAGTCAAGATTATAAATTTATTTTATGTGAATCTTTAGCAGATAAAGTATTAGGTGAAGATTATAAAATATTAGAAAAATATAAGGGTAGTGATTTAGAAGGTATTAAGTATGAACAATTATTACCATTTGTTAAAGTAGAAGGTAAGGCTTTTGAAGTTATTGCTGATAGTTATGTAACTGATTCTGATGGTACTGGTATTGTTCATATTGCGCCTGCTTATGGTGTTGATGACAATAGAGTATGTAAAGAAAAAGGTATTTCTTTTGTTAATCCTGTTGGCAAAGATGGCTGTTATTTAGAAGGACCTTGGAAGGGTAAATTAGTAACTGATACTGATTTAGAAATTGAAATAGTTAAATATTTAAAAGAAAATGATAAATTATTTAAGAAAATTAAAATAGTTCACGATTATCCACATTGTTGGAGATGTAAAAGTCCTTTAATTTATTATGCTAAACCTGCATGGTATGTTGAAACTACTAAATATAAAGATAAAATAATAAATGCTAACAAAAAGGTTAATTGGTATCCAGATTATATCGGTGAAAAGAGATTTGCTAATTGGTTAGAGAACATGGTTGATTGGGGAATTTCAAGAAATAGATATTGGGGTTGTCCTATGCCTATATGGACTTGTAGTTGTGGTCATAAAGAAGTAATTGGATCTTTAGACGAACTACAAGAAAAAATAATTGAAGATATAGATGTTAAAACTATCGAATTACATCGTCCTTATGTTGATGAATTACACATTAAATGTAGTAAATGCGGTAAAACTATGGATAGGGTAAAAGATGTAATGGATGTATGGTTTGATTCAGGTGCTATGCCTTATGCCCAATTTCATTATCCATTTGAAAATAAAGAATTATTTGAATCACAATTTCCAGCAGATTTTATTGCAGAAGGAGTAGACCAAACAAGAGGTTGGTTCTATGTTTTATTAGTTATATCAACTATTATATCAGGAGAATCAAGTTTTAAAAATGTTGTTGTAAATGATATGATGTTAGATGCTTATGGTAAAAAAATGAGCAAATCAACTGGTAATATTATTGATCCTGTAGAAATAATGACTAAATATGGTGCTGATACAGTAAGATATTATATGTTATACGCATCACCTGTTTGGACACCTTTAAAATTTGATGAAACAGGATTAAAAGAAATATATTCTAAATATATTTCAACATTTAAAAATGCTTATTCATTCTTTGAAATGTATGCTAATGCTGATCACGTTGATCCAAGAGAGTATTATAATCCTGAAAATGAAAGAGAATTAATCGATAAATGGTTATTATCTAAATTAAATAAATTAATTAAAGATGTAACTTTAGCATACGAAGAATATGATTTAAATAAAGTTACAAAATTAATAGTACCATTTTTAAATGATGATTTATCTAATTGGTATATCAGAAGTAATCGAAGAAGATTTTGGGATAGTGAATTATCAGAATCTAAAAAAAATGTTTATTTGACACTTTATGAAGTATTAGTTACATTGTGTAAATTATGTGCTCCGATAACCCCTTTCTTAACTGAAGAAATATATCAAAAATTAACTAATAAAGAATCTATACATTTAGCTGATTTCCCTAAACATAATGAAAAATTAATCGATGAAAAAATAGAAGAACAAATGGATTTAGTAAGAGATATTTGTTCATTAGGTAGATTTGCTAGAGAAGAGGCTAATATTAAAGTAAGACAACCTATATCACATTTAATTTTACCTTTAAATGATAAAGAAATAATTGGCAATTTAATATCTGTTATCGAAGAAGAATTAAATGTAAAAAAAATAATATTTAAAGAAGATATGAGTGAATATTTAGATTATATCGTTAAACCTAATTTTAAAGTTTTAGGAAAAACTTTAGGACCTAAAGTAAAAGAATTACAAGAAAAATTAACTAAATTATCAAGTAAAGATATTAATTTATTACAAAGTGTTGGATTAACTATTAAATTAGGTGATGAAGATTTTAAATTAACTAATGAAATGGTACTAATATCTTTAAAACAAAAAGATGGTTATGCATCAAGCAGTAATAATAAAACTTGTGTTGTATTAAATACAGAATTAAATGAAGATTTGATATTAGAAGGTTTAGCTCGTGAATTTGTTCGTAAAACACAAAGCTTAAGAAAAGAAGCAGATTTTGTTATAACTGATCATATTAAAGTTATTTATAATGGAAGTCCTAAAATAAATCAAATGTTAGACGAATATTATGATTATGTTATGGGTGAAGTTTTAGGTGATGAATTAATTAAAGACGAAACTTTAGTATTTGATGATAAATTAAATGATGAAGATGTAGCAATTAAAGTAGAAAGAATGTAAAAGGTATAAGATTAATTCCTTATACCTTTTTATTTTTTTAATAACAGAAAATAAATTTTATATAGAATATATTTGTAGAATTATTTTTTAACAAGTAATTAAATGTTGACAAATTAATAAGATTTAGGAAAATATTAAACTTTTATTGTTTTTTCATACTTTGTATGTTAAAATATACCTTGTTAGGAGTTGAATGTATGGTAGAACTTGAAGAAATATATGAATTAGAATTAGAAAATGAAAAAAAATGTACAACGGAAAGAAATTTGTTACTATTATTACCAGAGTTATTAGAAGATAATTTAAATAAAGTTGATAGTTATTATAACCAAGTTATTGATTATGATTTTATTATGCCATTTAGTAATGGTTTATCATTAGTAAAGAAAAATAACAAATATGGTTGCATTGATAATAAAGGAAATATAGTAATAGAGTGCCAATATGATCATATTTATAGATCTAATGAAAATTTATTGTTGGTAATTAAAAATGGCAAGTGTGGTTATGTAGATAGATTTGGAAAAGAAATTATTCCTTGTATATATGAAGATGCTGAAGAATTTAGAGAAGATTTAGCCTTAGTTTATAAAAATGATCATTATGAGTATTTAGATGCAACAGGAAGACAAATAATTAGTACTGATAAATATTATGATATGCATTCTTTTTGTGAAGGTAGAGCTTTAGTAAGAAAAAATAATCTCAAATATAATTATAAATGTGGTTATATTGATAAAAATAGTAAAGAGGTAATTCCATGCCTTTATGATGATGCTGAAGATTTTAGTGAAGGCTTAGCTATTGTCGAATTAAAAGGAAAAAAATATTATATTGATATTAATGGGAATAAAATAATTGATTGCAAAGATTATCAATATGCGGGAAACTTTATAAATGGTATAGCAGTTGTTAAAAAAAATAATAAATATGGATGTATTGATAAAACTAGTAAAGAAATAATTCCATGTATTTATGATGGCATTCTTAATGATTGCGGTTTATATATTATAGTTAAAATTAAAGATAAATATGGCTATATTAATAAATTAGGAGAAGAAATTACACCTAGTATATATGATTCTGCTTATCAATTTTATGAAGGCTTAGCTCGTGTTAAAACGTGTGGTAAATGGATTTATATAAACGAAGAAGGTAAACAAGTTATCGATTGTAGTCAATATAGTTATGTATCTGATTTCAATAATGGTTTAGCACTAGTAATTAAAGAAGGGAAATATGGTTATATTGATCAAACTGGTAAAGAGGTAATTTTATGTCAATACGACAGAGCACATGATTTTAGTGAAGGATTAAGTATAGTTGCTTCTAATAATCGAAGATTTATTATCAATAGAAATAATGAAACTATTCGTTTTGAAACATTAAATAATATTTGTTCTAGTGAAAAAAGTAAAATAAAATATCTTACTGATAAACTAGGTTATGCTGTTGCGTATGATTTACAAAAAAAAGAAATATATCAAGTAAGATCTTATCAAAGAAAGATTAAAATTAAATATGATAATGGTAATATTATATTAGATGATGCTGAAATAGATAAAATAAAAAAATTTGAATATAAGCGATAATTAGATGGGGGAAATTAATATGAATAATAAATATCAAGCAAAATTAATATCTGGTAAAACCATTTCAAGCGATGATGAAACAAAACTTATTTTAATTCCAGAACTTTTAGAAAATAATTTAGAAAGAATAGAAAAATATTTTATTGAGAGAAGATTAATTGTCGTAAGAAAAGATAATAAATACGGATTTATAGATTTAAATGGTAAAAAGGTTGTTTCTTTTATTTATGATTATGTTGGTGAATTTAATGATGGACTATGTTTAGTTAAAAAAAATGGTTTATTTGGATACATTAATCAAATAGGACAAGAAGTTATTCCTTGTAAATATGTTGATGCAATGGACTTTTCTTCAAATAAGGCTGCAGTAGCTATGTCTTTAAGAAATGATAAAATTGTTTATGGATATATAGATACTAAAGGTAATATAGTAATTCCTTTTAAATATGAATTTGCTGCTAGTTTTAAAGATGGTTTAGCCTGTGTCAAAAAAAATGATAAATTTGGATATATTGATGAAAATGGTAGAAAAGTTATTAATTATAAATTTGATCATGCATCAGATTTTAGTGATGGTTTGGCATTTGTTAAAGAGGCTAACGCGATAAAGACATTAATAAAAAAAATAAAATTAATTAAAGATAATTCTTTGTTTCGATTACATGATGATTTAAGTGATAAATTTTATATTGATAGATTTGGAAAAAAAGTTATTGAATGTAGTTATGATAGTTCTAATGAATTTAAGGATGGCTTAGCAAAAATAAATGATGAGGAAGAAAATGGTTTTATTGATAAATCAGGTAAGTTAGTTATATCATGTAAGTATCATAAATTTGCTGATTTTAGTGAAGAATTAGCTGTTATATTTGATGGTAATAAATATGGTTATATTAATCGTGAGGGAAAAATTGTAATTCCTTGTCAATACGATAGAGCTTATAGTTTTAAAAATGGTGTGGCTGTGGTATATAGTAATGGAAAATATGGTTATATAAATAATACTGGCAAATTAATTATTCCGTTTCAATATGATATGGCATACAATTTTAAAGATGATTTAGCTATTGTAATTAAAGATGGTCAAGGAATGTGCATCAATAAAAATGGTACTATTAAGTTATTATTGAAACAAAATGATTTTTATGCAATTAATGTTTCCTCTAAATTTGAAATTACTGAAAAATTGCAAGAAGAAATTAATAAACGCAAATCTTTAATAATTAATTTAACGAATATGACAGATTTTCCACTTGTATACGATTTGGATGATGATAAAGGAATTGCTATAAAAAATATTACTGAATTAGGAAAAATAAAAAAATATTATAGGTTGTAATTTATATGTTACAACTTTTATTATACAAAAAATATTAGTAATTAAGTTTAAAATTATTTATTGATGAGCA
>CALVYO010000075.1 GCA_944372275.1 uncultured Bacilli bacterium | reverse complement strand
TAATAGCACATGTTATCGATATGGGGGCTACTGAAGGAAGAAATCCTTATGAAGATTATGTAATTATAAATAACGAATTAAAACAATTTAATCCTAAAATATTAGAAAAACCACAAATAGTTATTGCAAATAAAATGGATATGCCTAATGCCTTAAGTAATTTAGAAGAATTTAAGAAAAAAGTAGATGTTCCTATTTATCCTATTAAAGCAATTACTAACGAGGGTTTAAAAGAAGTAATTGAAGTATTAGCAAGTATGTTAGATAAAATTAAAAAAGAGCCTTTATATGAAGAAGAAAAATTTGAAAGTCATATTTTATATAAATTTAAAGAGGAAAAACCATTTACGATTATTAAAGAAGGTAATACATGGATAATAAAAGGAGAAAAAATAGAAAAATTATTAAAAATGACAAAATTCAATACTGATGAATCTGCTAATAGATTTGCTAATAAATTAAGAAAATATGGTGTCGATGATGAACTTAGAAAATTAGGAGCAAATGAAGGCGATACTATAAGAATATTAGATTTTGAATTTGAATATAAAGAATAAAACACTAAATTAGTGTTTTTTAATTAAAAATATGGACTTTTTAATTAATATTGGTGTAAAATATAAATAGGAGATGATTAGATGAAATACTTTCTTGTCGGAATAAAAGGAACAGGAATGAGTGCTTTAGCGCAAATTCTTGATGGATTAGGATATGAAGTAGAAGGTAGTGATAAACCTGATCACTTTTTTACTGAACAAGCTTTATTAGATAAAGGAATAAAAATATATGAATTCAATAAAGATAATATAAAAGAAGATATGATAATAATTCAAGGTAATGCTTTTAAGGATACACACGAAGAAATTGTAAGAGCAAATGAATTAGGATTAAAAATATACTCTTATCAAGATATGGTCGGTAAATTAACTAGGATGTTTGAAACTATTACAATTGCTGGATGTCATGGTAAGACAACGACTACAGCAATGCTAAGTCATGTTCTAAAAAATATAACAGGATGTAATTATTTAATTGGTGATGGGACAGGATATGCGGATAAAGATAACAAATATTTTGCATTAGAGGCTTGCGAATATAAGAGACACTTTTTAAATTATAAACCTTATTATGCGATTATAACTAATATAGAATTAGATCATATTGATTACTATAAAGATATAGATGATGTTGTTTCTGCATATCAAGAATATGCTAGATTGGCAGAAAAAATGGTTATTGCTTGTGGTGATGATCCATATACTCATACATTAGAAGTAAATGTTCCTATATTTTATTATGGATTAAAAGATGATAATGATATTATTGCTAAAGATGTAGAATTTACTAATGAAGGAACTAGTTTTGATGTTTTTGTTGAAGATAATTATTATGGACATTTTGATTTACCTTTATTTGGAAAACATATGTTACTTAATTCTTTAGCAGTAATAGGTGTTTGCTACTATGAAAGATTAGAAGCCAAAGATGTTGCTAAGTATTTAAAAACATTTGAAGGTGCCAAAAGAAGATTTAAAGAAAAAGTTATTGGAGATATAGTTACTATTGATGATTATGCTCATCACCCAACTGAAGTAAAAGTAACTATTAAAGGGGCAAGACAAAAATATCCTGATAAAGAAATTGTAGCAATTTTAAAAACTCATACTTTATCAAGGACCAAAGAAATGGCACAAGAATTTGCTGATGCATTAAATTTAGCAGATAAATCATATATAATGGATGTCGGTGTTGATAGAGAAGAAATTGGCTATGATGATGTAACATATAAAGTTATATTGGATAAATTAGATAATGGCGAATATATTAACCTAGATACAGTTGATAAACTATTAAAACATAAAAATGCAGTACTCATATTTATGAGTAGTAAAGATATTTATGTTTTACAAAATAAATATGAGGAATTACTAAAAAAACTTCAAGATTAAATTGAAGTTTTTATTTTTCAATATGATTAAATAATAAACCAATATTGATTAATCCGGTAATTCCTACTATTGTATATATAATTCTTGATAGCATTGATGCTTCACCAAATATATAAGCGACAAGATTAAAATCAAATAGACCGATTAATCCCCATACTACAGCACCAATAATAGTAAAAACTAAACAAATTTTTTGTAAGGTTTCCAAAATAACCATTCCTTTCTATATTCATTAAGTATTTTACATATTTTTCACAAAAATATACATTTTTTAAAAAAAATATCAATATAATTTATCAAGGAGTGAGAAAAATGAAAAAATATTTATTATTTATGGCTATTTTGAGTTGTTTTTTATTGGTAGGATGTGGAACTTATGGAGAAAAAGATATTGTAAAAGATTTTAATAAAAAAATAAATAATACTGAAGGATATTATTTAAATGGGCAATTAGAAATTAGAAATAATGAGGATAGTTATTTATATGATGTCGAAGTTGCTTATCAAAAAGATAATAACTTTAAAGTAAGTTTAAAAAACAAAACTAATAATCATGAACAAATTATTTTAAAAAATCAAGACGGTGTTTATGTTTTAACGCCTTCATTAAATAAAAGTTTTAAATTTCAAAGCGAGTGGCCATATAATAATTCCCAAAGTTATATTTTACAATCAATTTTAAAAGATATTGAAAACGATAATGAAAGGGTATTTGAAGAAATAGATAATAATTATGTATTTACAACAAAAGTAAATTATAGTAGTAATAGTGAATTATCTAAACAAAAAATAACATTAGATAAAGATTTAAATTTAAAATCAGTAGTTGTATTAAATAACAATGATGAAGTGCAGATGCAAATGACATTTAATAGTATCGATTATAAAGCAACGTATGATGATAATTATTTTGTTTTAAGTAGTAATGTAAGTAAAGAACTAGATGAAACAAATAGTACCTTAGATTCAATAGTTTATCCTATGTATATTCCAGAAAATACGCAATTATCTAGCCAAGAAAAAGTATCTACAGAAACCGGCGAAAGAGTCATTTTAACATTTAGTGGTGAAAGTCCATTTACTATAATTCAAGAAACTGCTAATCCGACAAGTGAATTATTGACGATTCCGATGTATGGTGAACCATATATAATAACTGATACAGTAGGAGTTTTAAGTGAAGATTCAGTTACTTGGATCAGTAATGGTGTAGAATTTTATGTCGTATCAGATAAATTAGATAATACCCAATTATTAGAAGTTGCTAATTCAATTAATACGATGACTGTATCTAAATAATGAAACATTAGTGAAAAATGTTTCTTTTTTTTTATTTATATGCTATAATTTATACAGGTGATTAGAAATGGCAAAAAAAAATACTACAAAAATTAAAAAAGCCAACATTAGTACTGAAGATGAATTTGGAAAACTAATTAAACTAATTGTTCTTGTAACTGTTATATTTTTAGTTTTTTATGGAATAACATTTTTAGTAAATAGAGAACAAGAGGAAGAAGAAACTTCATCAGGAGCACAAATTCAATATGATAATATTTTGATAAATGATTTATTAACGCAACCTAATGATGAATATTATGTTATGGTTTATGATTCTGATGATGTATATAATGTTTTATATCAAACTTATTTAGGATTATATGCTAAAAAAGAAGATGCTATTAGATATTATACAGCAGATTTGGATAATCCATTTAATAGTAGTTTTGTAGGAGAAAAAACAAATTTTAAAATCAAAACAATTAAAGATTTAAAATTGAATGCTTCAACTTTATTAAAGATTAAAGATGGTAAAATTAAAGAACATTATGTTGGCGAAAAATTAAAAGAATATTTAAAAGAAATTTCTGCAAGTGAAGAAGATTAATATCTTCTTTATATGGTCTGTTGGTGAAGCGGTTAACACATAACCCTCTCAAGGTTACATTCATGGGTTCGAACCCCATACAGACTACCAATTGACATAAACAAATTAATTTTTGTTTTTTTTGTGAAATTTTTTTGTAAAAATAGATTTTTAAGTAAAAATATGATATATTATATTAGGTAAGGAATGATGATATGGAAAAAGATAAAAAAACAGAACAAAAGACTGCTACTAAAAAAAGTACAAAGAAAAAAGTTGATATAGATGTTGTAAGCAAAAAAATTACAAAACCTAAAGTAAAAAAAATAGAAGAAGAACAAATTGAAAAAAAACAAATTACAGAAAAACAAAAATATAGTTCTTTTGAATTGGTTTTGATATTTGTTATATGCGCTTTAATATTTTCCTTAGTTGGTTATTTTATTGGTAAGAAGGCCGATTTGGGTAATGGTAGTTATTCGACTGCTAGTAAAGAAATTCAAAAATTTATCGAAGAATATAATTATATTTTAGAAAATTATTATGGTGATATTGATAAAGATGAACTAATTTCTAATGCTATTAAAGGTATGGTTTCATCTCTTGATGAATATTCCCAATTTGTTGATGAAGATTCTAATAATTTTTCAATTACTTTAGAAGGTGAATATGAAGGATTAGGTGTAGGAATCAGTATGACGACTGATAATGAAATAATCATTGCTTCTATCTATCCTAATAGTCCTGCTGAAAAAGCCGGATTAAAAATCTATGATGTCATAACAAAATTTAATGATGAAAGTGTTGAAGGATTGTCAACATCAGACTTAGTTGATAAAATTTCAAATACTGATAATATTAAATTAACAGTTTTACGTGATACAGAAGAATTAACATTCGATTTAAAAAAAGAAAAAGTAGTTATTGAATCAGTTCATTCGGAAATGAAAGAAAATAATATTGGTTATATAAAAGTTGATATATTTGCTAACAATACATATTCCCAATTCCAAAAAGCTTTAACCGAACTAGAAAATAATGGTATGGAAAATTTAATTATCGATTTAAGAGGAAATAGTGGTGGGCATTTATTAGCAGTAGAAAATATGCTTAGTTTGTTTATGAATGATACCCATGTGATCTATCAAACAGAAGATAAAAATGGTGTTGAAAAAATTTATTCTACTGGTAATAAAGATAAAACGTATAAGATAGTTATATTGCAAAATTTAGGAAGTGCTTCAGCAAGCGAAGTGATGGCAACATCATTAAGAGAACAATTAGGTGCATATATAATAGGAAATACAAGTTATGGTAAAGGTACTGTTCAAAATTTACAAACTATTTCTGGAGTTGGCCAATATAAGGTAACAACTAAAAAATGGTTAACATCTAATGGGGAATGGATTAACGAAGTTGGTGTCAAACCAGATTTAGAAATTTCATTAACTGAAGATTATTATAAAAATCCAACTTTAGAAAATGATGCCCAATATCAAGCGGCAATAAAATATTTAAATGAGAAAGAAAATTAATCTTTCTTTTTTTGTGGTATAATATATATAGAAAGAGGTAATTATGAAAAATATTTGTATAGGAGATAAATTTCAAATCCAATGTTATAAGCATAATGGTAAAATTCATCGGGCTTGGGATGAAGCCATAGTATTAGACATAAAAAAAGATTACATTGTATTTGGAAATAATAAAACCAAAGTAACAGAAGCACAAGGAACCTGGTGGAGAACCAAAGAACCAGCAATTATGTATTTTTTTAAAAATGAATGGTTCAATATAATATCACAAATAAAAAAAGATGGCATATATTATTATTGTAATATTGCTACACCGTTTATAATAGAGGAAGGAACAATTAAATATATCGACTATGATTTAGATTTAAGAATTTTTCCAACTGGTGAATTTAAAATTTTAGATAAATTAGAATATGAATATCATAAAAAAATAATGGGGTACGATGTTACACTAGACAAAGTTATAAAGAAAGGTTTGGATGAGTTAATAAAAAAATATAAAGGTCATAGTGTTATGTTTGATCCATTAAAAAATAAAGAATACTGTGCGTATTATTTCAAATTAGAAGAAGAAAGAAAAAATAGTAATTTTTTATAATAAATTGAATATTATATAAAGAAAATAAAAAAATTAAAAAAATGTAAAAAAAGTATTGACTTGCTCAAATTAATTTGATATATTATAGTGGCTTTCAAAAAAGAAGGCGCAATTCTTTAAAAATGAAAGCAAGATAATATATTGATATGAATTTTACACTTTTGAAAAAAAATTAAAAAAATGTAAAAAAAGTATTGACTTACTTAAATTAATTTGATATATTATTAATGCGCAACTGAGAAGAGCGCAAGAATGATCTTTGAAAACTGAGCAAAATGTCAATTCATAATTAGT
>CALVYO010000074.1 GCA_944372275.1 uncultured Bacilli bacterium | reverse complement strand
ATTCTCATTTATATCACACTACCTTATAATAATTATAACAAGAAATCATTGCGAAGAAAATTTATTCTATTTTACTGGAAACACTTCATGATATTTGACAAATTAATTAAAATATGGTAAGATATCCTCACATTTAGGGGGGATATTATGCCAGAAAAAAAATATCCAATTAATAGTTTATGTTTTGGATTAGTCGATGATAAAAAGAAAATAGCATTTTTAGATGATTTTGGAGTATATCATAGTACAGGTTTAACTAATATTAAAACTGATGCTATTTTTAATGAAAAGTTTAAATATATTTCTTCTTTAAAAGAAATATTGGTTAAATATGATTTAAATATGTTAATTATCGATGCAAATGGTAATCCTAAACAATATTTGAATATTGAAGAAATAAAATATATATTAAATATTTTAGAACGTAGATTATCTATGTCTCAAATTATGATACAACGTAGCAATATTATTAGTAGTAATGTGGTTAGTATAATTTCTGATTTATTAGGATTAAATATAAGTGAACCATCTACACCTTTTAAATTTAAAGAACAATTTGATACAAATGAAATATTAACATCTGCTAAAAAGATAAAATTGTTTAAGAAATATTTATATGAATATGTCCAAGCTTCATTGATAGCAGAAAAAAGAATAAGGTTAGTTTATGAAGTAGGTGCTAGAGATTATCGAATTACTAGATCTTTAAATAAGGCTAAAATTACTTCTAATAGTAGACTAAATCAAAATATATTTTCTTTAGATGCTGATTTAGAGGGAAAAATAAAAGTAAATGATGTTGATATCAAAGAATATCCAAAAGAATTTCAAAAAACAATTAAATTTTAAAAATGGTTTAAATACCATTTTTTTCTTGTTTTTATACTAAAATTTTATTATAATTATTAAAGGAGATGATTAGTATGATAATAGGTTCTCACGTATCATTTAAAAAAGATACACAATTAGTTGGTAGTGTTAAAGAGGCATTAAGTTATGGTAGTACTACTTTTATGTTTTATACTGGTGCTCCACAGAATGCTAATAGATTACCAATCGATGATAATTTAACTAAAGAGGCTAAAAAATTAATGATAGAAAATAATATAGATATAAATAATGTTGTAGTTCACGCTCCTTATATAATTAATTTAGCAAGTTCAAATGATTTTGCCGTTACTTTTTTAAAACAAGAACTAAAAAGAGTCGAACAATTAGGTATGAATAAATTAGTTCTTCATCCTGGTAGTAGCGTTAAATTGAGTAAAGAAGAAGGCATAAAAAATATTATTGATAATTTAAATAAAGTTGGTAAAAGTAATGTTTTAATATTATTAGAAACAATGGCAGGTAAAGGTACTGAATTAGGTAAAACGTTTGAAGAAATAAAAGAAATAATCGATGGTGTTAATTATAAATTAGGTGTTTGCTTAGATACTTGTCATATCAATGATGCCGGTTATGATTTGAATAATTTTGATAAAGTATTAGATTTATTTGATCAAAAAATTGGTTTAGATTATTTAAAATGTATTCATATAAATGATAGTAAAAATGTAATAAATGCTCATAAAGATAGGCATGAAAATATTGGATATGGAACAATTGGTTTTGATAATTTAATAAAAATAATTTATAACGATAAATTAAAAAATATCCCTAAAATATTAGAGACACCTTATGTTTCGGTAGATGATAATTCTAAAGAAAGAATGTATCCACCTTATAAATTTGAAATAGAAATGATTTTAAATAAAAAATTTAATAATAATTTAATTAATGATATAAGAAATTATTATAGATAACGATTTTTAAAGTAAATATATAATGATTCTATTTTTTGATAACTTGTACTATCTAGTTTTTCTTTTAAATCGTCTAGTATACCTCTTGGATTACCAAAGACAATAGTATGCCAATTATTTTTAATATGATCATATATTAATTTGATTTCACTATCTTTTAAAATAATACCATTTTTTAAAGCAAAACTATTAACATCATCTAAAGTCATTCTACTTACATATTCACTAATTAACCTTTCTTTCATATTCTCACCGTTATATTATATGTATAAGTGAATAATGTTATGAAAATTAAATAAAATATTAAGAGGAGGAATGTTATGTACGAACCATATATAACTGATTTTACAATGAATATTCATAATAAAATATATCAAAGTTATTTAGATAAATTAGGTAATTTAAAAGATTATAAAAATTTAGTTAAAAATATCGATGATTTTCCTATTAATGAAAGAGGTAATATTTTATTTAATTTAGGTGGTGCTTTGAACCACGAATTGTTTTTTAGTATTTTAGGTCAAGGTGAAATGAGTGAATTATTTAAAAATAAAATAATTGAAGATTTTGGATCAGTTGATAAATTTAAAGAAGAATTTATTAAAACTGCTAATTACGTAGTTGGTTCTGGTTACACTTTTTTAGTTTTAAATAATGATAAAAAATTAGAAATAATCAATACCTCGAATGAAGACACACCTTATTCATATGGCTTAAAACCGATTATGAATTTAGATTTATGGGAACACGCCTATTTTTTAGATTATCAAAATAATAGACAAGAATATATTAATAACTTTTTTTCAATTGTTGATTTTAGTAAAGTAAGTAAAATATATGAAGAAATACAAGAAAATTTATAATTTAAGTATTAAAAATAAAGATATTAAAGAAACAGTTGAAAAAAGATATAATATTTTAATTATAGTAATATGTGTAATAATGATTTTTTTAAGTGTTAATTTATTTATTATTCAAGTTGTAAAACATGAGTTTTATGTTGAAAAAGTAGAAAAATTAAGTCAAAATATTGTTACATCTACTAGTACACCAAGAGGAAGAATTTATGATCGAAATGGTAAAATAATCGTCGATAATGAAGCGGTTAAAGTAATTTATTATAAAAAACAAAACGGTATAACTACTAAAGAAGAAATAGAACTTGCATATAAAGTTGCTGATATGATTTCTTTGGATTATAAATTAAATGAAAAAGAATTAAAAAAATTTTGGATTTTAAATAATAAAGAAGAAGCTAATAGATTGATTTCTGATGAGGAATGGCAATTATTAGAAGAAAGAAAATTAACTGATACTGATATAGAAAATTTGAAACTAGAAAGAATAGATGAACAGTTAGATAATTTAGAAGAAAAAGATAAAAAAGCCGCTTATATTTATTATTTAATGAATAAAGGATATAGTTATGATGAAAAGGTTATAAAGAAAGAAGATGTAACTGATAAAGAATATGCCATAATAGCTGAAAATGTCAATAATTTAAAAGGATTTGATGTAAGATTAGACTGGAATAGAGTTTATCCTTATGGTGATGTTTTTAAAACAATATTAGGTAGTGTTTCAACTAATGAAACCGGTATACCATATGAATTAAAAGATTATTATTTAAATTTAGGTTATAGTTTAAATGATAGAGTAGGTATTAGTTATTTAGAATATCAATATGAGTCAATTTTAAAAGGTGAGAAAACGGTATATCAAATATTAGATGATGGCACTAGAAAAATAATTGATGAAGGTAGTCGTGGTAATGATATTGTATTAACTATCGATATTGAATTACAAAAAGAAATCGAAAAGATATTAGAAGAAGAAGTTTTAAAAGGAAAGGAATATCCTAACACTAAATATTATAATCGGTCTTTTGTAATTATAAGTGATCCTAATACTGGGGAAATATTAGCGATGGCTGGTAAACAAGTAGTAGAAGAAGATGGAAAATATAAAGTATATGATTATACTCCCGGTATTGTTACGACACCAGTAACAGCAGGATCGATTGTAAAAGGAGCGTCCCATGCTGTTGGTTATAAAACAGGTAGTATTATTTTAAATGAAAGAGTTCAAGATAGGTGTATTAAAATTGCTGATACTCCTTTAAAATGTTCTTGGACAAACTTAGGTAGTGTCGATGATATAACCGCTTTAAAATATTCATCTAATGTATTTCAATTTTTAACTGCTATTAAAGTAGGTGGTGGTAATTATCAATATAATGAAAAAATAAATATCAATCCTAATGCTTTTGATATTTACCGTAATACTTTTAAAGAATTTGGACTAGGTGTTAAAACTGGTATTGATTTACCTATTGAAAGTTTAGGTTATACTAGTGATAGTACACTACCAGGTCATTTATTAGATTTTTCAATTGGACAATTTGATACTTATACGCCAATTCAGTTAAGTCAATATATTAATACTATTGCTAATGGCGGTTATCGAATGAAACCTAATTTACTTAAAGCAGTTTATAGCCCTACTAAGGATGGATTAACTGATTTACTATATGAAGTAAAACCGACAGTTTTAAATAAAATAACTTTAGAAGATAAATATTTAAATAGAATTAAACAAGGATTTAGAGAAGTAATGTTAACTAGTGGTACTGGTGTTGGTTATATTGATTATAAATATAATGCTGCTGGTAAGACAGGGACGAGTGAAAGTTTTATCGATTCAGATGGTGATGGTAAAATAGATAAAGAAACGATAAGTAATACATTTGGGGCATATGCTCCATATGATAATCCAAAAGTTTCATTTGTCGTTGTATCACCAGATGTATTTTATCAAGAATCTAATTCTACTGCTAGAGCCTCAATTAATAAAAATATAACTAATAGAATATCATCAAAATATTTTGAATTATATAATTGACAATTTAAAGTAAAAAAAGTATAATTAATTTAAGAATAGGAGTTGAAATAATATGAAATTAACAAATAGCAAAATTGGGGGGGGGCATTTACTAAATAATGCCTTTACTTTAATAGAATTATTAGCAGTGATTATTATACTTGCTATAGTAGCACTTATTGCTACACCAATCATATTAGATGTAGTAGAAGATGCTAGAATATCTGCTGGTAAATCTGAATCACAAATGATATATAGTGGAATCAATAATTATTGTGAAACTATAAAATTAAAAAAACAAATGGGTACATTAACAAGTGAAGATGTAGATTGTGAAAGTAAGACAACTTTTACAACTGAAGAAATAAGTAAAATGGTTAATTTAGGTAATTCAAAAGTATTAGAAAATACATATAATGGAACATTAACTTATTTAAAAGTAGAAAGTAATGGCCATATATTTATATTAGAAAATGGTAAGTTTGTTGAAGAAGGAGAAATTGCTTTTACACCAGGAGAATGTTTTACTTATGAAACTATTGGTACATATGTTGATTCTTTTGACTTAAATTATGATGCGTGTGTAACTTATATGACAGGAACCAGTTTTAATTTTCAAAGTGGAGAAATTGACTTATTATGCAAAGGTGAAAGTGTAGATGGAGTAAATTTAAATCAAGCAATAAAACAAGGAATTTTTGATATCAATGAATTAAGATCTAATAATGTTATAACAAATGTAGTTGAAAAACAAGGAATAGAAATAACTGGATATGATAATTCATGCGGTGGTTATGATGTAGTTATACCAAATACAATAGAAGAAAAGCAGGTTATAAGTATAGGAGAAAACGCATTCAGTGGTAATAGCCTAACAAGTGTAACTATACCAGATAGTGTAAAAATAATAGAAAATAGCGCCTTTTCCCGAAATGAATTAACAAAATTAAATTTATCTAATTTAATCAATATCACTAGTATTGATAAGGCCGCTTTTTGGTGTAATCCAATAACACCTGAAAATTTTGTTGGAATAGATGAATATAATTATGATTCTTTTGACTTTTCTTGTCTAGAAATATAATAATTTTAAAAACTTTATTTAGAATATTTTAAATAAAGTTTTTTTACATATAAATTACATCATGAATCAAAAATAAATAGATAAAATTTAAGACTTATGATATAATGGTTATAGGTGTAATTATGAATATATATGACTATACAATTAAACAATTAGAAGACTATTTTATAAGTAAAGGTGAAAAAAAATTTAAGGCTACTCAAGTGTTTGAGTGGTTATATCAAAAAAGAGTAAAATCATTTGATGAAATGACTAATATAAAAAAAGAAGTTATTAGTTATTTGAAAGAAGATTTTAAAATAAATAGTTTGGAAATATTAACGAAACAAGAGGATGTTGATGTTATAAAATATTTATTTAAGTTAGAAGATAATAACAAAATTGAAGCAGTATTAATGAAACACGATTATGGTAATTCTTTATGTGTATCAAGTCAAGTTGGCTGTAATATGGGGTGTAGATTTTGTGAAAGTGGAAGACTAAAAAAAGTTAGAAATTTAAATACTAGTGAAATGGTTTTACA
>CALVYO010000073.1 GCA_944372275.1 uncultured Bacilli bacterium | reverse complement strand
ATTTTTTATAAGAAAAATTAGAAAGTTAATCATAAATGTGTTATTATAATTATAGGAGGTAAAATATGAAAGAAACAGTTATGTTAAGTGAAATCAAAGCACAACCAGAGTTAATTAAAAGATGTATGAATACTAATCGTGAATTAATTAAAGAAATTGGTCAAAAAATAAATGAATTTAAACCAACTAATATTTTAATTGCTGCACGTGGTACTTCTCTACATAGTGGTATGTTAGCAAAATATTTATTCCAATTATACTACCACTTACCTGTAAGTATCGCTACACCTTCAGTATTCACAGTTTATGATGGTGAGGTTGATTTAAGTAAAACTTTAGTTATTGCTATAAGTCAATCAGGAAAAGGAAAGGATATTTGCAAAGTTGTTGAAAAAGCTAATAAATGTAATGCCTTCACTTTAGGTATTACTAATACAAAAGGTTCAATTATTGCTAATGAATGTAAATATAATTTATGGAATGATGTCGATGAAGCAGTATCTTATGCAGCTACTAAAACATATACTTCATCATTATATTTATTAATTTCATTAATCTATGAATTAACTGGTAATGATGATTTAAAATTAGAAGATGAAAAAGTAATTAAGGCTTTAAATGAAGGCTTAAGTCATTATGAAGAAATTAAACAATTAGTACCTGTTTTAAAAGATGCGGAAAATACTTTAGTAATGGCTAGAGGAAAAGATTTATCTCTTGCTATGGAATTAGCTTTAAAAATAAAAGAAACTTCACATTATCCAGTTCATGCTTATCCTTGTAGTGAATTTTATCACGGACCAATCGTAATGGTAAGTGAAAAAACACCAACTATTTTATTTGGTATTGATAAAGTTACAAACGATAACATTGTTAAAATGATTAAAGATTTAAAATATTTAAATGCTAAAACAATTGCTTTCACTAACAACAAAGAAATTAAAAATGAAGCTGATTATGCATTATATTATGATGTTGAAGATAAATACGCAATATTTACTTCTGCTATAATGTTACAATTATTCACAAATGAATTATCAGTTTTAAGAGGAAATAATCCAGATTTCCACAAAGTTTTAGAACATATTGAAACTATCTAAGAAAAGTTGATCTTTTCTTTTTTTTATACAAAAATAACAGGTTATCCTGTTATTTCATCGATATTTTTTAAATAATAATCACATTTAACTTCACTTACTGCACCCCAACCAGCTAAACCAAATTTAATTCCATAACTATAAGCACATTTACTATCATTAACGCTATCACCAATAAATATTGTATCTTGTTTTTCCCAATTAGATAAACTAAATAATTTTTCTAAACATTCTTTATTAGGTTTAGGATTAACTACATCACTGGCTGTTATAATATAATCAAAATAAGGTAATAATGGTTGAAGTTTAGGTTCATTAATAACTTCTTCTTTTGTTCGAGATGTTATTATAGCTAAATTATGATTAAGATGTAGTTGTTTTATTTTATCTAACATTTTAGGAAAAATAGTAATTTCTTTAGAAAAATCATTATAATATTGATTTTCTTTTTTTACTATTTCTTTACCTAAATTAGAAGCAACATCAACGCCACATAATTCTAAAGATTTCAAAGAAGTGGAAGCAAATCCTAAATCGATTAACTCTTTAGTATAAGGAATATTATATTCTTTTAAAACTTTTTCTTTAGCCCGATATGCAACACTATAAGTGTCTAATAAAGTACCATCAACATCAAAAATATAATTTTTAAATTCCATCAGTTACTTCCTTTTCTTTAATTTCTAAATCTTTAATATTTACCAAACTTTTTAAACTTGCTTCTTTTAAATTACTGGCTAATTCATTTAAAGATAATTTATCTATTTTAAATACTGTATCTAATAATCCCCCTAAATTAGTGCCTATCAAAATTTCTTTATTTAAATCTAATCTTGAAGCTACTTTATAAGGCGTTCCACCCATTAAATCACAAGCAAATAGATAGTTATTTTTTTTATCTAAATCTTTAAATTTTAAACTAAATTGTTCTTCACTTTCTTCTTTTGGAAAGTCAAAAGCTAAAACATTATCTTTTGGTCCAGCAATAAGTTCTAAAGCACTTTTCATACCAGTTGCATAGTTTCCGTGTCCTGTTATAACGATATAATTCATTATAAAATTCCTAAGAATGCTAATAAAACTGATACTACTAATGTAGCAAGTATTAAGATAGTTGGATTAACTTTCTTCTTAAGTAAATAATAAATTAAGAATGTAAATGCAAATGGTAATAAGTTAGGTATAATCTTATCAACAAAATCAGTTTGTAAACTAATAAATGAACCATCACTAATTTCAATTTCTGGTAATAAAGTAATAGATACATAACTTGCTATTAATCCACCTAAAATTGTTATACCTAAAATTGAAGCAGCATTACCAACTTTTTCAGTATTGGCTTGAATTTTCTCTAATGCCCCAACACCAGCATTATAACCCATATGTGCAAGTGGGAATCTTAAGAAGAATACTACTAAGAATACTAAGAAATATAAAATTGGACCTAAAACATTACCTTCACTAGCTAATGAAGCACAGATACCTGACATAATAGGCATTACTGTAAACCAGAATATTGCATCACCGATACCAGCTAATGGACCGAATAATGAAATTTTAATCTTTTTAACTGTTTCTGGATCTTCACCACCTTCATATAAAGATACCATTAATCCTTCCAAAAATGGTACTAATACATTGTGAGTATTAATAAATTCTAAGTTATCTTTAGTAACTTCAGCCATTTTTTTCTTATCATCTTTATATATTTTTTTAATACATGGATTTAAAGTTGCAGTGAATCCAATGTTTTGCATTCTTTCATAATTAAAAATTGCTTGATTTAATAAGGATCTATAACCTAAAGCAGTTATATCCTTTTTACTTACTTTTTTATATTTTTTAGATGCCATCAGATTCTCCTCCTTTACTTACCGCATTAACACGATAATATTCTAATAAAGCAAAAGCTAAACCCATAATTGCTACTGGTAAGATATTTGGCATATCTATAAATGTAGCAAATAAGAATCCTCCTAATAAATAAGGTACATATTTTGCTTTTAATGTAACTCTTAATAACATAGCAAATCCGATTGCAGGTAATAATCCACCAGCAACAGAGAATCCGTGCGTTAACCATTCTGGCATAATTTCAACTAATTTTACTAAACCATCTTGGGCAACATAAACTGAAGCAAATGTTAAGATACCATAAATTGCTATAGTTAAAAATATACCAAAATAACATAATCTCATAATACCTTTTAAATTACATTCTTCGGCATATCTATCTGCTGTTTTATTAAATAATGATAATAAAGTACATTTGATATTTCCTAAGAATTGAGCTAATAAACCAAATGGTACTGCTAATGCAAATGCAGCAGCAACTGGTTGACCTGTAGTTTTAGCTAAAACAACAGTCATAATACTTGTCATAACTGCATCTGGAGGAACAACTCCACCTACTGCTGTAATACCAGCAAATGCAAGTTCAACAATACCTGCAGCAAGTAATCCAGTTTCTAAATCGCCTACTGCTAAACCAATTAAAGGACAAACTATAATTGGACGAAAGATAAAAAATCCTTCTAACGAACTATCAATGGCAACAACCATTGCAATTAAGGTAATAATAATACCTATCATCAAAGTAATTTCCATAAAATCCTCCTAAAACTCTTCTCTTTTAAAATCAGGTGTATCCTGAATATAAATTTCATCAACTTTGCTTTTAATGAAATTTAAATCATCCATTTCTTTGTCACTAGCGTAAACTTTATCGGATACTTTCTTTTTTCCTTCAGAAAAATGCATATTACCGATGTTTACCTTCTTTATCTCGACACCTCCTTCAATTAATTTTCTTAATGTTTCTGGTGTTTTACATACTAAAAATATTTTTTGCTCAGCACTAGCTTTTTCAATAACATCGATAGTATGTTGAACTGTGAAAAATCTTGAATCGAATCCTAATGATGAAGCCGCTAATTTCATAATGTTTTTTTCAGCCTCACTATTAGCAGTTTCATCATCAACTACGACAATAAGATTAGCCCCAACAGTTCCTGCCCAGTTACATACAACTTGACCGTGAATCAATCGATTATCGATTCTCGTTAATAAAATATTATTCTTTGCCATATTCCCTCCTAATAAAATTTTCCATATTTTTCTTTGGCATACTTATTTAATTTATCTTCTATTTCTTTTGCTGTCGTAAGTGTTAATAAACTATTTACAAATTTAGTTGTTTCTTCTTTATTTAATAAAGAAATATATTTTTTAGTTCGTTTAACCATATTCATATTGACACTAAATTCGTCTAATCCTAAACCAACTAATAAAATAATACCTAATGGATCAGCGGCCATCTCACCACACATACCAACAAATTTATTATCATAATCTTTAGTAGCATCGATAGTATTTTTAAGTAATCTAACGACACCAGGATTAAACCAATTATATAAACTTGTTATTTGCGTGTTTCCTCGATCTACTGCTGTCGTATACTGAACTAAATCATTAGTTCCAATACTAAAGAAATCTACTTCTTTAATTAACATATCAGCAATAACCGCCGTAGCCGGTATTTCAATCATAATACCAACTTTTATATCTTTTTTAAACTTAATTTTTTCTTTGATTAAATCTTGTTTTGCTTCTTCTAATATTTCATTAGCCTTAATTATTTCTTCCTTTGAAGAAATCATTGGATACATAATAGAAATATTACCGAATGCACTAGCCCTTAATATTGCTTTTAAAGATGTTTTAAAGAATTCTTTATGGTCTAAACAATATCTAATAGCCCGATATCCTAAAAAAGGATTAGCCTCTTCCTTAATATCGATATAAGGACACTTTTTATCCCCACCAATATCAAGAGTTCTTATTATCATCGGTTTATCACCTAATTTTGTAACAAAACTTTTATATACTTCAAATAAATAATCTTCCGTAGGTGGCGTTGTTTTATTCAAATATAAAAACTCTGTTCTAAATAAACCAATTCCATCTAAAGGAATTGAATTAATTTTTTCTAATTCCGTTAAATCTCCCGCATTAGCACTTACTTCAAATTCATAACCATCTAATGTTTTAGCATCTTTAACATTATCTAATTCTTTATTTAATTCAATTTCAATTTTTATTTTTTCTTTTATTTTTTTTATTTCTTCATCTTTTAAATTAGTTTTAACAAATCCTTTATTACCATCAATAAATATAAGTTCATCATTTAAAATATTTTTAACATCGATTCCAAATACTGAAGGAATACCTAAAGATGTAGTTAAAATACCAATATGACTTGTTTTACCACCTAATAAAGATACGACACCTTTGATATGATCTAAATTATCAGTTAATAAAACATTAGCCGTCATTTCATTAGATACTAAAATAACATCTTCTTTTAATAAATTAGGATTAAATTCTTTAATGCCATAATATTTAGCTAAAACCTTATGCCTTATATCTTTGACATCTTTAGATCGTTCCTTTAAATAATTATTATCTAAATTTTCTAATTGTTTTATTTTATTTGCAAAATAAATATCAATTGCTACATCGCCATAACATTGTTGTTCGGTAATCGTTTTTTCTAATTCTGATTTTATACTTGGTGATATTAAAACATTTTTATTAAACTCAGTTAATGATTTTAAATCATCATCTTTTAATACTTTAATTATTTCTTCATAATCGACAATTGCTTCATCGATTGCTTTAAAAACTTTCTTTATTTCCTTTTTAGAATCAGTTGTTCCACTATTTAATTCTGGTAATTTTGTATCGATTACTAAGGCTTTACCTAATCCTAATCCATTACCAACTTTAATACCTAATAATTTCATTTTGTAATATATTCTTCCAATGTTTTTAAAGCTTCTTTTTCATCTTCGCCATTAACTTCAATCGTTATTTCATCATTAAAATTAATATCAGCAGATAAAATTTCTAATACCTCTTTAGCGTTTACCTTTTTATCACCTTTTATTAAATATATATCTGATTTAAACGTCATCGCAAGATTAACTAAATCACTACCTGGTCGAGCGTGTAAACCAGATTCTTTTCGTACAATAATTTTCTTTGTCGTCATATTACCCTCCCATTATCTTAATAATATCATTTTTTTTCTAATTTGAAAAGTTTTTTTGTAAATTTTAGCAAGAAAAATGAAAAATAAATTTTTCATTCGAAAGTCTAAAGACTTTCTTTTTAGTGTATTTTACTTTATAATATA
>CALVYO010000072.1 GCA_944372275.1 uncultured Bacilli bacterium | reverse complement strand
ATTCTCATTTATATCACACTACCTTATAATAATTATAACAAGAAATCATTGCGAAGAAAATTTATTCTATTTTACTGAAAGTTTCATTTAATTATTTAAAAAATCATATAATTATGGTATAATTAACAATAAGGATGTGGTTTATGAAAGTAGTTATAAGTGCAGGAGGAACTGGGGGCCATATTTATCCTGCTTTAGCAATTATTAATAAAATAAAAGAGAAAGAACCTAATAGTGAATTTTTATATATTGGAACTCATGATAGAATGGAAAAAGATATTGTTCCTAAGTATAATATTCCTTTTGAACAAATTGAAATATATGGATTTAATAGAAAAAATTTATTTAAAAATTTTAAAACGATCGATTGTTTAATAAAAGCTAATAAAAAATGTAAAAAATTAATTAAAGATTTTAATCCGGATATTGTGATTGGTGTTGGGGGATATGTTACAGTACCAGTTATAAAAGCAGCTAAAAAATTAGGTTATAAAACATTTATTCACGAACAGAATTCTGTACCTGGTAAAGCCAACACTTATTTAAGTAATTTTGTCGATTTAATCGGTGTATCATTTAGTTCAAGTAAAAATTATTTTCCCAAAAACAAAGTTATTTTAACAGGTAATCCTTGTAGTGAAGATGCTCTAAACGTTAAAGAATGTGATAAAAAAGAATTTAATTTATCTGATAAACCATTGATTTTATTTGTTATGGGTTCGTTAGGGGCTAGTAAAGTAAATGAATTTTTAATTAAAACAATGTCTTTATTTAACAATAAAAATTATGAGATTTTATATGTTACTGGTAAAAATGATTATGACAAAATAAAACAGATCAATTTTCCCAAAAATGTTAAAGTAGTACCATATATTGAAAAAATTACGAGAGTAATGAAAAAAACTGATATAATAGTTACTAGGGCCGGGGCTAGTACTTTAAGTGAAATAATTGCTTTAAAACTTCCAAGTATTATAATTCCAAGTCCTTATGTTCCAAACAATCATCAATACAAGAATGCTTTAGATTTAGTTAATCAAAATGCGGGTATTATGATTGAAGAAAAGAATTTAAAGGGAGATATATTAGTTCGTACTATCGATGAATTATTAAATGATAAAGATAAAATAAATACTATTAAAAATAATTTAAGTAAGATGCAAGTCAATAATAGTGCGACCATAATTTATGATAATATAAAAAAATTAATAGATAGGAAGTAAAAAGATGATTGAAAAATTAAAAAAATTAAAAGTTGGTAAAATTGTCAATAATCCTAAAATGAGTGATTATACGACTTACAAAGTAGGGGGAAATGCTTTAGCCATTGTTTATCCTAATGACATTGAAGATTTAATTAAATTATTAAATTATTTAAAAGAAAATAAGATAAAATTTAAAATATTAGGTAATGGCTCTAATTTAATTTTTAGTGATGAAACTTATGAAGGAGTATTAATTAAATTAAGTGAGTTTAATAATTTAGAAATAAATGATACGATTGTTACGGTAGGAGCCGGTTATAATTTAGTTAAATTAAGTTTAAAAACAGCGAGAATGGGATTATCTGGCTTAGAATTTGCCTCTGGTATTCCGGGAACTATCGGTGGCGCTATATTTATGAATGCTGGAGCCTATAAAATGGATATGAGTTATATCGTAAGTGAAGTAAAAGTACTTACACCTGATATGACCATTAAAACGTTATATAATAAAGATTTAGATTTTCAATATCGTTCTAGTTTTTTACAAAAAAATAAAGATTATATTTGTTTAGAAGCAAAATTAGTTTTAAAACGTGGTGATGTTGATAAAATAATGGATATTATAGCTGATAGAAAGCAACGCAGATTACTTACTCAACCATTAGAATATCCTTCAGCTGGAAGTGTGTTTAGAAATCCAGAAAATGATTATGCTGGTAGATTGATTGAAGAATTAGGATATAAAGGTAAAAATATCGGTGGAGCATATGTTTCAGAAAAACATGCTAATTTTATAATAAATAAAGATAACGCTACAGCTAGTGATGTTAGAAATTTAATCAATGAAATCAAAGATAAAGTAAAAGAAAAATATGGAATTGAATTAATAGTTGAACAAGAATTTGTAGATTAGAGGTATTTTATGAAAAGTAAAACAAAAAAAAGAAAGATTAGATATGATAGAATTATAATTTTTTTAGGAATTATAATTTTTATTGTGATTTGTTTTACTTATGTTGTAAACGTTAAAATATCTAATATATATATATCAGGTAATGAATATTTAACTGATCAACAAATAATCGAAATTGCTGGTATTAGTGATTATCCAAGTACTTTGCAAAATTTAAGTTTACAAATTAAAGAAAGATTAAAAAACGATATTTTGATAAAAGATGTTAAAGTAACTAAAAAAGGTTTTACTGAGGTATATATTGAAGTCGAAGAGAATCGACCATTATTTTATTATGAGTATGATAATAAAACAGTCCTTTTAGATGGACAAACAGTATCTAGTAAATATAATGTTCCAACTGTTATAAATTATATAACTGATACATACTATGATGCTTTTATTACTGAAATGAGTAAATTAGACGAACAAATTTTAAGTAGGATTTCAGAAATTCAGTTTTATCCAAATGAAGTTGATGATAACAGATTTTTTCTTACAATGAACGATGGTAATTATGTTTATGTTAATATTTCTACTTTTAATAAATTAAATAAATATATTACTATTTTAGAAAGTTTACCTGATAAGAATGGTATTTTATATTTAGATTATGGAAATAATTTTGAAATTATTGAATAATATCTTTTCTTTTATAAAAAAATATTGTATAATGTTTAATAGATAGTAGGTGAGTATATTGCGACATATTTATTCTTGCATAGATATTGGTTCTGATAGTATTAAAATAGTTGTATGTGAATTATATCATGAACGATATAATCTTTTAGCGACGGCTACTATTAAATCTAAAGGGATTAAAAAAGGATTGATTACCGATGTTAATGAGGCTAAAAACTGTGTTAAAAAAGGCTTTGAACAAATTGAATCGATGCTCGGTTTTAAAATAAAAAAAGTTATTGCGATAA
Source organism: uncultured Bacilli bacterium (assembly GCA_944372275.1). Lineage (GTDB taxonomy): Bacteria > Bacillota_I > Bacilli_A > RF39 > UBA660 > Faecisoma. Next base: position 3,340 of record CALVYO010000072.1, on the reverse strand, counting down.
TTCCTAGTTACTTTGCTGAATTTACGATGATAAAAGGTGAAATAGATATTAAAAGTGAAAAAATAACTGGAGAAGATATTGTTAGAGTGTTACAGACTGCGATGAGAAGTCATCTTGATGATACGAAAGAAATGGTAACGATAATTCCCATCGATTTTGGTTTAGATAATGAAGTTACAACTGAACCTTTAGGTAAGGTTAGTACAGTTTTAAAAACAAGAGGAATACTTGCTACTGCGCCTAGAAAAAATATATATTCGGTTGTTAATTTATTGAACGCTTTAGGTATTGAAGTTATCGATATATCTTTTGGAGCAATTGGCGATATCAATACATTTATGGATGATAATGTTGTTAATACAATAAGTGCAGTTGTAAATATTGGATCAGAAAAAACAGAAGTATCTTTATATAATAAAGGTATAATTGTAAAACATGGTATTGTTAATATGGGAAGTAAAAGTGTTGATCACGATATTGCTTATATGTATAAAGTTAATATGGAAACTTCAAGAGAATTAAAAGAAAAATTTGCGCTTACTCAAAAGAGTAGTTCGTCTTTAAATGAATTTAAAGAGGCTAAGAATAAAGATGGCGAAGTTATTAAAATTAATCAATATGAATTGAGTGAAATAGTAATTTCTCGACTTGATGAAATTCTATCTTTAGTTAATCAAGAATTAAATACATTAACTTCACATAAACCAAATTTTATCTTTATAACTGGCGGAATTACAAATATGATTAATTTTCAACAAATTTGTAGAGAAAAATTAGGAAAGTGTGCTATAATAGGAAGTGTTAATCTAATTGGTTTAAGAAACAATAAGTTTTCTTCTGCAATTGGTAACATAATTTATTTTGTAAATAAACTTAAACTAAAAGGAAAAGATTATTCAATGATAAGTAATGATGAAATGGAAGTTTTATCAACACCTAGAAAGAACACAAATGATTCGATGTTAGGTAAAGTATTTGGATATTTCTTTGGCGAATAAGGGAGGATATACATGTTTGGATTAGAAATGGATCAATTAGCTAATATAAAAGTTATCGGAGTTGGTGGTGGTGGTAATAATGCTGTCAACCGTATGATTGAATCAGGAGTAAAAGGTGTCGAATTTATCGTTGCTAATACTGATTTACAAGTTTTAAAAAATTCTAAGGCGCCGATTAAAATACAAATTGGTACAGATTTAACTAATGGATTAGGTGCTGGTGCTAATCCCCAAATTGGTAAAGAAGCAGCTTTAGAAAGTAAAAATGATATTGAAGAAGCCTTAAAAGGAGCAGATATGGTATTTGTTACTTGCGGTATGGGTGGTGGAACTGGTACAGGTGCTGCTCCTGTTATTGCTGATATTGCTCAAAGTTTAGGAGCATTAACTGTTGGTATCGTTACAAAACCATTTACTTTTGAAGGTAGAAAAAGAATGCAACAAGCCATAACTGGTTTAGAGGAATTAAAGAAACACGTGGATACTTTGATTGTAATACCTAATGATCGATTAAGAGAAATTATTGATAAAACAACGCCTTTATTAGATTCATTTAAAGAAGTTGATAATGTTTTAAGAAGAGGTGTTCAATCAATCAGTGATTTAATTGCTGTTGCAGGACTAATTAACTTAGACTTTGCTGATGTTAAAGCCGTTATGGAAAAAAGAGGTAACGCTTTAATCGGTATTGGTATGGGTGTTGGTGAAGGTAGAGCCACTGAAGCAGCCTTACAAGCCGTATCAAGTCCATTATTAGAAACTAGTATTAGTGGAGCAACAGATGCCATTATTAATGTAACTGGCGGTGCTAATTTAACTTTATTTGAAGTAGAAGAAGCAGCAGAAGTTATTAGACAAAGTGCTAATACTGATATTAATACAATTTTTGGGGCCGTAATCAATGAAAATTTAAATGATGAATTGATTGTTACTGTAATTGCTACCGGTTTTGAAGATGACAAACCAGCACTTCATTCATATAATACACAAACTTATAATAAAGATGATAGTGATGATTCTGATGATGCTGATGTTCCATCATTCTTAAGAAATAGAGGATTTTAATAATATTCTTTATTTTTTAATATAATTTTGGAGGTATATTATGAATAAAAAATTTGGTTTTACTTTAATTGAGTTATTAGGAGTAATAATATTATTAGCTGTCATAGCATTAATTACATATCCAATAATTGATAAAGTGTTATCTAATGCGAAAAATCAAGCCTATGAAAGACAAAAAGATAGTATTATCGAAGCAGCAAGTTTGTATGTAACTGTTAATGGAAATTATAGTACAAGTACAAAACAATTAAGTTTTCAAACATTGATAGATGCAGGATTCTTAAAAGAAGGAGAAATATTAGATCCAAGGGATTCTTCTAAAGAAATGCCTGGTTGTGTATTGTATAGTTGGAGTGAATCTAAAAATCAATATATATTTGAATATAGTGAAGAATGTAGTTTACCAAGTTATGCAGTAGGAGATTTGTTAAAAGTCCAAGTAAGTGATAGTGAAACGCAAAATATCTATGTATTAGAAGTAAATGGAAATGAAATAGTAGGGATACTAGATAGAAACTTACCAGGCGTAACAGTAATGTGGATAAGTCAAGAAGACTATAATAGTGCTGGAGGTAATTGGTCTAGTGATTCAGATGAAGTAAAAAATCAAAATTTATATGAATTTGGTCCAATAACAGCAAATAAAGCATTAAATGAAAGAACAAGTAGTTGGAACAAAGTAACAAAGAAATATTTACCAGAAGCACCGGAAATATTAAAATTAACAGAATATTATACAGAACTAGAATCAAGTGGAGAAACAGCAAATTGGGAAAGTAAATATTTCACAGATTTTAATAATTTTATGATGTCAAACGAAAGTATTCAAACATGTAGTGGTGGAAGCGAATGTAGACAAGCAATAACAGCAGCAGGAGGAGAAAAATATTTACTACCAGAATGGGCAACAATAAATTTAGTAACAACAGGAGATAGTAATGCAGGATATGGATATTGGACAAGCACACCAATGAATTACAGTGTTGTGTCTGGCCCTGATGGCGCGTGGGGCGTGGTTGCCGCGGGGCCCTCGGCAACGTCTGCGTGGTTGGCTCTGACGTCGTTGGCGTGCGCCCAGTTATCCATATCTATGAATCTAACATCCTTTCTAAATTAGAGGCACCAGAGTACGTAAACCCAGACGATGTCAGTGGAGCAAGTTAGTAAAGGATGCTAATTGCGTAAAATCCCGAAGGGATTTGATAGTGTATAATCTAGTGTGTAAATAAAAAAACATACTAGATTTTTATTTGTGGAAAAAAGGAGAGGATAAGAGA
>CALVYO010000071.1 GCA_944372275.1 uncultured Bacilli bacterium | reverse complement strand
AATTGCTGGTGCTTGTCAATCTGATTATGAAGAATTAATAAAAGCAGGTGCTAATTTTGCTTCTTCTCCTAAAAGAATTAATATCCATGCTTTAGATCCTGCTATAATAGCAACTAAAATGAGTTTATCTGATGTTAGAAAAGATATTGATTTAAAAGATATAATTGAAAATACTAAATATGGAAAAAATGGGATAGGTGGCGTCATTACTAAAGGAACTATGTATACGGGGTATCCAAGATGATAGGGCAAGTTAGAGGTAAATTAAATGATTATATAGGTGAAGAAGTAACTATTAAATATAATTTGGGTAGGAATAAATATGAAAAATATAAAGTAACCATTAAAGAATTATATGAAAATGTATTTTTAGTTGAATTAAATAATAACTCAAAAAAATCATTTACTTATACAGATGTAATAACTAAAACTATTAAAATTGATTATTAACACTTGCAATTTTATTAAAAATATTATATACTTAAATTGTAATACTGAAGGGAGAGGTTTTTAAATGGAAATTACATCAGTTACAGTTCGTAAAGAAGAAAAAGAAAATTCAAGAATGAGAGGAAAAGCATCTGTTCTAATTGATGATTGCTTTGCAATTCATGATATTAGAATTATCGAAGGTAATGATGGTTTATTCATCGCTATGCCTAGCCGTCAAAAAGCAAATGGAGAATATCGTGATATAGCTCATCCAATTAACCAAGAAACTCGTAAGATGTTCCAAGATAAAATATTAGAAGCTTATAAAAATGCCGAATAAGCATTTTTTTTATAATATAATTATTATAGGAAAGTGATATTATGAAAATAGATTTTGAAAAAATAGAAGAAATATATGGAAGTTCAGTAATAGATGAAATGAAAAATAGTTTAAATGATATATTAGAAAATATTAAATATTTAAAATATTTAAAAATAAATGACATAGAAGATGTATTTGAAAGATACCCATTAATTTTTATATGTAATGAAAAAGAATTTAAAAATAAAATAAATAAATTAATATTAAAAATAGGAATTAATTATATTGATATATTAGATAATGATATGGAATTGTGGGAGGAATTAATGTGATTGAACAATATTTGTTAACAGAATTACTAGCAAAATATGAAATAGATGTCAGTAAAGTTATTAAAAAAAACAGGAACATATTAAAATATGGAGAATATTTAGTTATTGACAAAACTTTAAAATATTTAATAGATGAATTAAAAATAGAACCCCATAATATAGAAAAATGTCCGAGCATAATGTGTTTAAATGTCGATGTAATAAAAGAAAACGTAAATTTTTTACGAACTAAAGAAATAAAATTTTCTAACATAGAAACATGTTTACATGTTTTAAGTACAAATCCATATGATTTAAAACAAACGTATGAATATGTAGTGGAAAATTATGGCATTGAATCATTAAACAAAATAACATCAATATTACGTGTTAAAAAATCAAGAATTAAAGAAATCGAAAAAATAAATATTGATGAAAATAATAAAATTATTAATTTATCTGCTGCTAATAGTAAACAAACTGTTGAAGAAATTGAAAAAATTGTTAAAGTATGTCGAGCAAATGATATTAAAATGAGTAGTAGCGTGTTTTTAAATTCAGCAGGTGAACTAGAAAAAATAATCAAAGTATGCCAAGCAAACAATATTAAACCAATTGGAAATGTGTTTTTAAAAACAGCAGATGAGATTGAAAAAATAATCAAAGTATGCCAAGCAAACGATATTAAACCAATTGGGAGTGTATTTAAAAAAACAGTAGAAGAAATCGAAAAAATAATCGAAATATGTCGAGCAAATGATATTGAATTAAGTAATAGTACATTTAAACAATCACCAGAAGAAATAGTGAAAATAATCAAAGTATGCCAAGCAAACAATATTAAACCAAGCGGAAATGTATTTTTAAGAACAGCAGATGAGATTAAAAAAATAATCAAAGTATGCCAAGCAAACGATATTAAACCAATTGGAAATGTATTTTTAAGAACAGCCGGTGAACTAGAAAAAGCTATTAAAGTATGTCAATTAAATAATATTAAACCAATTGGAAATGTATTTCTAAGAACAGCAGATGAGATTGAAAAAATAATCAAAGTATGTCAAGTAAACAATATTAAACCAAGTGGGAGTGTATTTAAAAAACCAGTAGAAGAAATCGAAAAAATAATCAAAGTATGTCAAGTAAATAATATTGTTCCAAGTGGAGCCGTGTTTAATAGAATGTCTAAAGAAATAGAAGAAATAGTTCAAATATGTCAATTAAATGATATTATATTGGATAATAGTGTATTTTTACGAACAATAAACGAAATAGAAGAAATAATCAAAGTATGCCAAGCAAACAATATTAAACCAAATGGTAATATATTTAAGCAAACCGCTGAAAAAATCGAAAAAATAATCGAAGTATGTCGTACTAATGACATAAAACTAAGTGGGAGTGTATTTATGAAATCTGCTGAAGAAATCGAAAAAATAATCGAAATATGCCATATTTATAATATCGAAATAATAGGTAGTATCTTTTTGCAAAAATCAAAAGATTTAACTGATAGTATTGAATATATAAAAAACAATTATGGTCAAGAATATTTGAAACCATTGATAATTAATAAAAGCGTTAAATATTTAGAACAAGTTTTCCCATATTTACAACAATTAAATGTTTTACCAATTGTAATAAATAGTGCATCTATTTTAACACTTAAATTAGAAGAAATAAAGGAAAGAAAAAGTATACTTGATATGCAAGGAATACCTATGGTAGATGAAAGAGGAAAATTTAATTCTATATTTGGAATGACTAGAAAAAAATATAATGAATTAAAAAACAAAATAATGGAACAAGAAGCGTTTAATAAATAAATGCTTTTTTTCTAAATTGTGATATAATATAACCGGTGATTTTTATGAAAACTTTAATTATGATTTCTAATTTAAATCAAGTTAATTTAAAATGTGATGGGGTTATTATTGGTATCAGAGGTTTAAGTGTTAATATGCCTGCTTATTTTGAATTAGAAGATTTAAAAAATATAGATAAAGAAGTATTTGTTTGTTTAAATAAAAATATGCATAATAGTGATATAGATTATTTAAAAGAAATATTAATTAAATTAAATGATTACAATATCAAAGGTGTTATATTTTATGATTTATCTATACCTAATTTAACAAAAAAACTAAACCTAAATTATGATTTGGTATGGAGTCAAGAACATATGACAACTAATTATAATACAATTAATTTTTGGTATGATAAAAATATAAAATATACTTGGGTATCTAATGATATTACTTTAAGAGAAATGAAAGAAATAAAAGAAAATACTAATGCAAAATTAATGGTTACCTTATTTGGGTATTTACCTATGTTTGTATCAAGAAGACATTTAGTTAAAAATTATTTAGACACATTTAATTTAAAAGATGATTCGAAAATAAATTATATGGAAAAGGAAGGACATATTTATCCCTTAGTCGATAATAATGAAACTATTGTTTATACTGATTTTATTTTAAATGGTTTAAAAGAAAAATTATTATTAAATTATGATTATATTGTTTTAAATAGTTTTTTAATCGATGATGATAAATTTAGTAAAGTATTAGATATATTTAATAATGTAAATAGTGATAATGTAGATGAACTAGATAGTGAATTAAATAGTTTATTTAATAATTTGGGAAAGGGCTTTTTCTATAATGAAACTGTTTATAAGGTGAAGTAAATGAAACCAGAGTTATTAGCGCCAGCAGGTGATTTAGAAAGATTAAAATTTGCTCTATTATATGGAGCAGATGCGGTATATTTAGGTGGGCAATTATTTGGGTTAAGAGCCAATGCTATTAATTTTACATTAGAACAATTAAAAGAAGGTGTAGAATTTGCTCATTCTTTAAATAAAAAAGTTTATGTTACTGTTAATATTGTACTTCATAATAAAGAAATTAAATTTTTAATTGATTATTTAAAACAATTAGATGAAATAAAAGTAGATGCTATTATCGTTAGTGATTTGACGGTACTAGATTTAGCTAAAAAACATACCAATTTAGAAGTTCATATTTCAACACAACAATCAACTTTAAATTATGAAGCAGTTGAATATTTAAAAGATTTAGGCGTAACTAGAGTAGTACTAGGTAGAGAAGTAACAAAAGAAGATATTGAAATTATTAAAAAAGTAGGATTAGAAGTTGAAATATTTATTCATGGTGCAATGTGTGCAAGTTATAGTGGTAGATGTGTTTTATCAAATTATTTAACTAATAGAGATGCTAATCGTGGCGGTTGTAGTCAAATATGTCGTTGGGATTTCGATTTATTAGATGAAAACAAAAATATAATTAAAGGAGAAAAAAACTTTACTTTTTGCTCCAAAGATTTATCTTTATTAAAACATATAAATGAAATATGCGATATGGGTGTAACCTCTTTAAAAATAGAAGGAAGAATGCGTTCTATTTATTATATTGCAACAGTTGTAAATATTTATAGAAAAGCAATAGATGATTATTATAATAAAAAATATGTATACAATTCTAATTACGAGAATATACTATCTAGAGTAGCAAATAGAGATAGTATAGTCCAGTTTTTTGACTCTAATTATGGCGCAAATTGTAGTTATTATAATGATCGTATTGAAGTATCTAATCAAGATTTTTTAGGCGTAGTATTAGATTATAATAAAGATACTAAAATTGCTACTATTGAACAAAGAAACTATTTTAAGAAAGGTGATATCGTTGAATTTTTTGGTCCAGATAAAATAAATACTTACGAAGTAAATGAAATATATGATGAAGATAATAATTTAATTGAAATTGTTAGACATCCTAAACAAATTGTTTACTTGAAAACTAATTTTGAACTAAATAAAAATGATTTAATGCGAATTAAGGTTGACAAATAAAAAAAAATATAGTATCATTTTGTAGACTTAAAAAGAGGTGAATAAAATGACAAATGAAGTTTATGTAACTGCTAAAGGTTTAGAAGATATGAAAAATGAATTAGATTATCTAATTAATGAAAAAAGACCTGAAGTTATTAATGCATTAAAAGAAGCAAGAGCTTTAGGTGATTTATCAGAAAATGCTGAATATGATGCTGCTAGAAATGACCAAGCAATTACTGAAAATAGAATTAAAGAATTAGAAGTTTTAATTGAAAAAGCAAAAATTATTGATGAGGTAGCAACTGATAAAGTAACTATTGGAAACAGTGTTAAATTAGAATATGTTGAAGATGGTGATGTTGAAACTTATTCGATCGTTGGAAGTACAGAAGCAGATCCATTTGCAAATAAAATTTCTAATGAATCTCCAATTGCAAAAGCTATATTAGGTGCTAAAGTTAATGATGTTGTAGCAGTTGAAAGTCCTAATGGAACTTACAATGTTAAAATTGTTGAAATATTTTAAAATTACATCTTAATAGATGTTTTTTTAAAATTTTACTTGAAAATAAAAGATAAATATTATATACTATTAAATGTAATTTGAAGGAGGATTATAATGAAAGAAGTTATTATTAAAATTGATGGTGAAGAATGGAAAACTGCAATGGATAAAGCATTTAAAAAATTAAATAAAGATGCTAAAATTGATGGTTTTAGACCAGGTAAAGCACCAAAAGAAATGTATATTAAAAAATATGGTATGACTAGTATTTATATGGAAGCAGCAGAAGCAAGTTTAAATAAAGCATACGAAATGATGTTAGAAAAAAATGGTGATGATGTAATTGTTGCACAACCAGAAGTAAATGTTTCAGCAGTTACTGATGAATATGTAGAATTTAAATTTAATTTAACTTTAAAGCCAGAAGTAAAATTAGGTAAATATACTGGTTTGGGTGTTAAAAAAGATGAGGTTAAAGTTACTAAAAAAGAAGTAAGTGATGCTTTAAAACAAATGCAAGAAAGATATATTGAAAATATCGATAAAGAGGGTAAAGTAGAAAATGGTGACATTGCTGTTATCGATTTTGAAGGTTTTAAAGATGGAGTTGCTTTTGATGGTGGTAAAGGCGAAGATTATTCATTAAAAATCGGAAGTAATACATTTATTCCAGGTTTTGAAGAACAAGTAATCGGTATGGAAAAAGGTGAAGAAAAAGATATTAACTTAAGTTTTCCAAATGATTATCACGTTCCAGAATTAAAAGGACAACCAGTTGTATTTAAAGTAAAAGTTAAAGAAATTAAAGAACAAAAATTACCAGAATTGGATAAAGATTTCTTTGATGATTTGGGTATGGAAGGAATAGATTCTAAAGAAACTTTAGAAAAACAATTAGAAGAAAATATTAGAGTAAGAAAAGAAGCTGAAGCAGATAATAAATATATTGACGATTTATTAGAAAGTGCTGCTAAAAATACTAAAATAGATATTCCTGAAGTAATGATTAATGAAGAAATTGATCGTATAATTAAACAATATGAAGAAAATTTAAAAATGCAAGGTATTACTTTAGAAATGTTTTATCAATTTACGAATAGTGATGAACAAGC
>CALVYO010000070.1 GCA_944372275.1 uncultured Bacilli bacterium | reverse complement strand
AATGAAGATAAATTAGTAGTAGATTGGATAAGTCGTGAAGAAGAACAAAAACAATATGAAGAAGTAATGTATGAAAAAGGTATCACTCAAGGAAAGCAACAAGGAATAGAACAAAATAAACAAGAAAATGCTAAAAAAATGTTAGAATTAAAAATGGATTTAGAAACAATTAGTAAAGTTACAGGTTTAACTAAAGAAGAAATTGAAAGTTTAAGAAATTAAACTTTTTTGTTATGTTAATTTTTTTAGACAATATGTCAATAAAAATTGGTAGATAAAATTAAAATAAATGTTATACTTAATGAAGAAAGTAGGAGATAAAATGAGTATTGGAAAAAACATATTAAAATTAAGAAAATTAAATAATTTATCACAAGAGGAATTAGCTAACAAATTAAATGTTACAAGACAAACAATTTCTAAATGGGAATTAGATGAAACGACACCTGATTTATATATGGCAAAAAATATATCTAATATATTAAAAATCAGTTTAGATGAATTAGTTGAAAATGAAAAAGATTATGTTAAAACAAGTAATACAGAAAAATTAGCAAGTATAAAAATCAAAATGTTAAAAATAACAGGAATAATAATATTATTATTAGTAGTATTTCTTTTAATATATTTGCCATATAACTATTTTAGTATTAAAGTAGTTAGTACTTCATTAGGAGGAATTTGTTATGTTAACAATGAAGAATATGAAATAACTCTGACAAAATATATATCAGATAATCAAAATGCAACCGGAACATTTGAATGTATTAATTGTAAGTACGAATATATCAAAGAGATAAATAGCATCATCAATTATAATGATTTAGGTATTTCGATGCAATATATTAATTCTTATTTTGAAAGTATTGGTGGACATTGTTAAAAAGAAGTTAAATGCATACTTCTTTTTTTTAATCTATGATATAATAATAGTGGTGGTACAATGAAAAATAATTTTATTAAGTACATAATTATTTCTTGTTTATTAATAATTCTCATTTTAACAGGTTTTAGTGTATATTCAAATAATTTAAACGAAAAATTAAACGAGCAAATAAAGATTATGTTGCAAGAAGTGGGCAATCAAAACAAATTAGTTGTTACTAGTGAAATAACAAAACAACAAGATTTAGTAAAACAATTAGCTAAAACTTTATCACTTAAATCTACCTATGATGAAGAAGTTATTCAATTATTAAAAAATATTTATGAAACAAATAACTATAAAAATGTTGGCATCGTTGCAAAAGACATAACTATCTATATTGCTGATGATAATGTAGAAATAAAAAATGAAAATTATTATGATGATTTAGAATATAAAGAAAGTATTATTATATTAGATGAAGATCCAATTAATCAAGAAAATAGTATTTTTATAGGTGAAAATATTAAAAATCAAGAAGCATTATTATTTTATTCTTATGATTTAAACAATTTAGTTGAAAAATTATCGATTCCTTCATTTAATGGTGCAGGTTATACTTATATTGTTGGTAGTGATGGAAAAAAGATATTAAGTTCTAATAATGAAACAAGTTTTTATAACTTTGAAAATATTTTTGATGTTATGATAAAAGTAGATAACTATAACAACAATGTTGTCGATATTTTAAAACAAGATTTTAAGCAAAATAAAAGTGGTAATATTGTATTTGCCAATAATTCTTTAAAGCATATGTATTATACACCTTTAGGTATAAATGATTGGTATATATTGACCATAGTACCAGTGACAACTGTCGATACAATTTATAGTGAAATAATGACTTCTACTTTGTTAGTGTCAATTTATTTAGTTATAATATTTTTAATTATATTTGTAACAATTTCTCTTATTTTATATTTTAAAAATAAAAAATTATATGATGTCATATATAAAGATAAAATGACAGGCGGTTATTCATATGAAAAGTTTAAAGATGAATATGACAATTTAAAATGTAAGAAAACTTTACTTATTTTTGATATTAATAATTTTAAATTATTAAATACAATTTATGGATATAAAACAAGCAATGAAGTTTTAATTAAAATATATCAACTTTTAAATGACATTAATAAAGATGGTTTTAACTGTAGAAAAACTGCTGACCATTATTTAGTTTGTTTAAAACATAGTGGTGAAAAGACAATATTATCGTATGTTAACAAAATATATAATGGTATAAGACGGATAAAAATTAATAATAGTGATTTTGTAATTACTTCGACTTTCGGTGTGTATGAATCTTTATATGATGAAGATTTTGAACTTGCCGAGAATAAAGCGTTGATTGCGTGGAAAATAGCCAAAAATGATCATAATAAATATTATACTATTTATGAAGATAAAATGGTTTACGATATGGTTGAAAGTAAAGCAATGCTAGACAAATTAATTAATAGTGTTGAAAATGATTCATTTGAAATCTATCTTCAACCAAAATTTGATTGCATGACAAAAAAAATGGTTGGTGCGGAAGCATTATTAAGATTAAGAGAAAATAATAAATTTATTAGTCCTGCTTTATTTATTCCAATAGCTGAAGAAAGTGGCTTTATTACGACAATCGATTCATATGTATTTGAAAAAGTTTGCAAAATACTTCAACAATTTAAAAAAGAAAATATTAATATCGGTCCTGTTTCAATCAATGTTTCAAGAAAAAAAATCGAACAATTTAATTTAGTTGAAGAATATGAAGAAATTATGAAAAAATATGCTATTAATAAAAATGATATCGAATTAGAAATAACTGAAGGAACAATTTTATCAGATAATTCAATTATTCAAAAAGTATTAAAGAAAATCAAAAAAGCCAAATTTAAAATATTAGTCGATGATTTTGGAACTGGATATTCTTCAATATCATTATTAAAATCTTTGGATATTGATGGTATTAAAATAGATCGTAGTTTTATTACTGATGAAAGCGAAAAAGGTAAAGAAATATTAAAATATGTAACTAAATTAGGACAATTTTTAAATTTACAACTTACGGCTGAAGGAGTCGAAACAAAAGAACAATTAGATTATTTAAAAAAATTAAATTGCGATATTATTCAAGGATTTTATTTTTCAAAACCATTATCGATAAATGAGTTTAAGCAATTTTTAGAAGGAGAAAACAATGAATAAAAAAGTTAAAATAGTAATTAATATATTTTTAATATTACTTGTTGGAATTATTGTATTTTTACTTGTGCGCCAATTTTTAAAAGAACACGAATTAAAAAGTGAAATTAATGAAGTTTATTCATTAATATATGCTGAACAATACGATTTTGATGCCATATATAGTAAACTAAATAAAATAGAAACTGAAGATGGTTATGCTGTTGTTGAAGACTGTGCTAAGGATTATTTAAGGGATTTATTCGATAAAATATTAGATTATACTAACATTTTAAACGATGATGAAACTTATTCTATTTTAACAGTTACCAATTTTAAAGAAGATGGCCCTAATTTTAAGAACAGTAATGAATATTTAACTAAAACTAAACAAAACATTTTAAATTTGGAAGCAGAAATTTTATCTTATTTAAAAGAAGAAACTATTATGGCTTATATCGTAAATGAAAACTTAGAAGATTCCTATGTCAATTTATATAAAAGTTTTGATTTTGCTAAAGAAAAAGAAATAAACAAGAAAAAACAAACAATAGGAGAAAGTGTCGATAATTTTGTTGCATTACTTGAAAAAGAACAAGAAATATTAAACTTCTTAACCGAAAATAAAAATAATTGGTATATCAATAATAATACAATTAATTTTAAAAATGAATCCTTGTCAACTAAATATAATGAAATGATTGCCGAATTAAATCAATGAAAAAACCGATAATCAAAATAGTTGACGAGATTAATATAATTGAAGCGTTAATTAAAAATATTACTAATAATGTCAAAATATACGATGATGATAGTAGTGCTATAGTGGGCGAAGTTTTATTTGATAGTTGTGAGATAGAAAAAGTTGATTTTACCAAACAAAAAATAAAAAAATTAGAATTTATCGACTGTATAATAACTAATTGTGATTTATCAAATTTAGAATTTACGCAAGTTTCTTTTACAAGATGTGAATTCAAAAATTGTAAATTAGTTGGAACTAATTTAATCGAAACATCATTTTTTGATTGTCTACTAGAAAATTGTTTATGTCGTTATATTAATTTTTCTAATGTTAAAATTAAAAATTGTAAATTTCAAAATAACAATTTTGCAGATTCTAATTTTTTAGAAGTTACAACGAATAATTTAATAATTGATGATTGCAATTTTATAAATAGTCAATTTTATAATAATGATTTTAAAAATGTCGATTTTTCCACATCGATATTGACTAATATAACGACTGATTTAAAAAGTATAAAAAAAATCTTTGTAAATAAAGAACAAGCAATTGATTTTTCCACACTTTTAGATATTCAAATAAAGTTTTAAAAAAAATAATTCAATCATATTATTTAATATGAAGAATACATTATATTTTATATTAGGAATAATGTTAAACTTTTTATTTATAATAATTTTATTACCTTTATTAATCACCAATAAAATACTTCATTTTTTTCAATAGTGTGATATAATTTAGATGGTGATAAAATGAAAAAAATAATAAGTATAACATTATTTTTTATCTTTATGCTAGGAATATATTTAAAAAAACATTTAATTTGGATCGATGATTTCGGTTATAACATTGTTTCTTTATTTATATCTGATTATATGACGACAATTATGAAATTTTTTACATTTTTTGCTAGTCCCATTTGGTGTGTTCTATTTAGTTGCTTAGTTATTTTATTATGGAAAAATACAAGAAAAGTTTTTCTTATTAATTTAGTAATGGTATTTTTATTCAATTATATATTAAAATTAATTTTTGTAAGAAATAGACCAATTGACATTAATTTGATTACCGAAACAGGCTATAGTTTTCCAAGTGGACACGCTATGATAAGTTTGTCCGTTTATGGATTACTTATATATCTATTAGGAAAGAGTAATTATAAATATAAAAAGTTAGGGATAATATTATTAAGTATATTAATTATCTTAATTGGCATAAGTAGAATTTATTTAGGCGTCCATTACACATCGGATGTACTAGCAGGCTATATTATTTCTTTCAGTTATCTTTTGTTCTTCATTGATTTTATTTATCCAAAAATAAAAGAGAAATAAATCTCTTTTAAATTACAACAGTATTGATTGTAACTTCGTATTTACAAGCATCAGTACCGACCATAAATGTCATACTATACGCTTGACCGAAGTTGAAGTTAGCAGGGATACTTAATTTGTTATCAGCGAAAGTAATACCTGCTGGTAATGTCGATGTTGAAGCAACTGAAACTTGTGGAGTAGTTTCAAAAATAATATCAGTAGCTAGAGTAGTACCTGTGAATAAATAAGTATTTGGGCTTTGATTTACAATGACACCGCCTAGAGGGTTAGATAATGATAATTCTAATGCTGAAGTGACACAAGTTGCATTAGCATCGCATATACAATTATTGAATAATTCAAGTTTTCCTTGTAAAAGTTTTTCTAAACGAGTGATTGAATTAACTATAGATTTTACCGAATCATTAACTTAATAATTCATCAGTCGTTTGAGCAGTTTTTAAAGCAGCTTGAATTTTTTCACCTTCAGCATTTAAAATGTGTGATAAACCAGTTTGTCGAAGCGCTACAGATTCGATTATATCGGTTACTGAATCACTTCTTTTTACGCTACTTGGTTTAATTATTGGCATTGACTATGTTAAACACTAAGTTGCAGGCCACGTGCTAAAGCACGTAGATTCTTTGAGAACTAGCAGACAAATTAATTGTCCTGTGGTATAATAGTTAGCCAAAGGGCGGGGATTTGGATGAGAAAAGGAAGTCATACACAATATGATATACAATATCATATTGTATGGACAACAAAATATAGATATGAAGTATTAAATGGAAAGATAGCAGAAAGATTAAGAATATTAATAATTCAAGGTTGTGCAGCCCGTGGCTTAACTATTATAAGAGGAAATATAACAAAAAATCACGTGCATTTATTAGTAAGTTGTCCACCTACAATAGCACCAGCAAAAATAGTGCAATATTTAAAAGGAAGAAGTTCAAAAATATTGCAGGAGGAATATAATCAATTAAAGAGAAGATATTGGGGGCAACATTTGTGGAGTCCAGGATATTTTTGTAGAACTGTTGGTACAGTAACACAAGAAATAATTAAAGCATATATAGAAGACCAAACAGATGATATAGAAAAATCCTTTAAAATAACTAAATGACTTTTAGTCGAATAATCTGCTTTCAGCAGTAAAAACAATCCCTACACTTTTAGTGTAGGGTGGTTGACATAACATTTCACCACCTTTCACTTTATAATATGTAGGATAATATTTTTTGTAAAGGGTATTTATAACATCTTTAAAATTATTGCATATAATAAATAATAGGTGGGAAAATGTTTAAATTAATAAAAAAAATACCTTTAAAATATTATGGTATTTGTAAGGCAATCGCTTAAAAAAAATAAAAAGATAATGTAAACAAATGTAAAGAATGAAAAAAAGTTTTGAAAAA
>CALVYO010000069.1 GCA_944372275.1 uncultured Bacilli bacterium | reverse complement strand
CCTAATAATCCATTTACTGTTAATATATAATAATTGTCATATTTAGTACTAAATTTATTTTCTTTATGAGCTATTAAATCATAAAAACAAGCACTTTCATTGATAATTGTTTTTTCTTCGAAACCATCTAATGATAGTAAACTTTTTCCTTCTAATAAACTTTTATCAAAATTCATTGCTCCAATCATAGTTGTTTCTTCACTAGAAGTAAAAACTGCTTCAATATTTACTTTTAAATCACTATTTAATATATTTAATATTTGGGCAATGCCAATACCATTATCGGCTCCTAATGTTGTTTTATTTGCTTTTATATATCCATTTTCAATAATACATTCAATACTATCTTTTTTAAAATCGAATTGATAGTTTTTTTCTTTTTCACAAACCATATCTGTATGAGCTTGTAATATTAATGGTTGACAATCTTTAGTTTGTTTTTTTATTAAAACATTATTATATTTATCTTTTTTGTAATACAAATTTCTTTTTTTTGCAAAATCACACAAATAATTTGCTATAGCCTCTTCATTACCAGATTCTCTAGGAATATTACAAATTTCTTTAAAAAAATCTATTGTATTCATATATTAGCCACCTTTTTTGATAAAACTTTACTTTTAGGAATACGATCATTTCCTAAATCTGTTTGGTTTGTAAATATAGTAATATCTTCAATATTAATATCTTTATTTTCTAATTCATAAAATTTAACAATTCCAGTACCTACATCGATTGTCTGTATTTCAGGTTTTATTCCAAAAGTATTTAATTTTTCTCTAATTTCGTTTTCCATATCCTCAAATAAATTTTCACTACGTTTATAATTAAATGTAATATTTTGTTTAGATGGTAATGGTTTATTCATTTCAAATTTAATAACAAATGTAGGTGCTTCTAATAATTTGTTGTTTTGATCGACTACCGTATAATAACCAATTAATCTAGCATGAGTTGGTGAATTATCACTTTCTCTTATGTATTTTGCACCATATTTTGCTGCGTTGACGCTCCTGAAATTACGACAATCGGCTACATAAACTAATTCTAATTTTGGGAAAATTTTTTGATATTCACGTATTGCCATAGTTGCTACTTCATTTAAATGTTTTCCTATACTTTTAATATAATTATGTTTTTTAGCAATTAAACCTGTTATTTCAGAATAATAGGCATTTTCTATTGGATAATATGGATTTAATTGCATCATATTATAGTAATTTTTTATAGTTGTAAGTCCTAAAATATCGATTTTTCCATCTACTATTTGATATGCAGTTAATATAGGAAAATTTAAATAGTTATTTAATACAGTATTAAAATCAGGTATATGAATATAATCAGCATTTCCTGTATATTGAGTATCATAAAATTCTACAATTTTATCAATTGTATTTGTAATTCCTAACTTTTGAAAATATTTGTCATATTGTATTACTGAAAAAATTATACCATTATTGTATTGTTGCGTCATTTTTTCACATTCTTTAATAAATAATTGACATCTGTTTTTAAAACACAAATTGTTCATAAATATTCCTTCTTTCAATAAAATAAAAACCATGATTATGTAGAGCACAAAAATCATGGTATTAACCATTAATCCTTGATAAGCACTCCACATGGTAATGTGACAGTCTACTATATATTTTATAGCAAACCAACATAGATAATATCAGATTATTATCTACATTTCGGCAATTTTTCCTTTCATATATTAGCGTTAATCTGATTAACTAATATTTACTAATAAAAATTGCGCCTCTTTCAAGTAAGGTTAATAATATCACAAATTACTATTTATGTCAAATTTAAGTGACAATTTAAATTAAAAAAAGTATAATTTATTTAAGAATAGGAGTTAGAAAAATGAGAAAATTTAGTAACAATGCATTTACTTCAATGCTGTCAACTTAAGGAATATAAAAATAACTGATAAGATATTGAAAATAAAAGGAAAATAAAGAAATAAAAAAACTATGAAAAATTTAGGCAATTCAAAAGTATTAGAAAATACATATAATGGAACATTAACTTATTTAAAAGTAGAAAGTAATGGCCATATATTTATATTGGTGTTTTTGTAATAAAATGCCAATATTTTTTAATATAATAAAAAAAATGCTTTGATTTTTCTAAATAATTTGATATAATTATGTAAGTGTTTTAAAAGGAGGGATTATTGTATGGCTAAAAAAGGAGAAGCAAGAGAAAGAATTACTCTTCAATGTACTGAATGTAAAAATGAAAATTATCGTACAGAAAAAAATAAACGTAATACAACTGATCGTTTAGAAATTAAAAAACATTGTCCAAAATGTAAAAAAACAACAACACATAAAGAAAAAAAATAAGGTGATTAAATGATTAAAAATTTTAATGTAGAGTATGTATATACAAAAATGATTTTAGATTCTAAAACACCTGTTTTAACTCCAGCAACTAGAAAACAATTAGTTATTAAAGAAAAAAATTGTCATGCAAAAACGAAAGTTAAATCAAAAGTTTTATCAAAAAGAAGGGGGAATTTGAAATGATAAATGTTAATGATATTAAAAATGGTATCACGTTTGCATTAGAAGGTGAAATTTATCAAGTTTTAGAATTTTCACACGTTAAACCTGGTAAGGGTGCTGCTTTTGTAAAAATGAAAATAAGAAATTTAAGAAGTGGATCTACTACTGAAAAATCATTTAATAGTGGTACTAAATTAGAAAAAGCAATGATAGAAAAAAGACCTATGCAATTTTTATATGCTTCAGGTGATTCATATAATTTTATGAATATGGAAACTTATGAACAAATTGAATTAACTAAAGATCAATTAGGTGATGATGTTAATTATTTAAAAGAAGGATTAAGTGTTGATTTAAGTTTTTATGAAGGTGAATTGTTAGGTGTTATGTTACCTGATAAAGTAGAATTAGAGGTAACTCATACTGAACCTGCTGTAAAAGGTAATACTACTAATAATGCTACAAAAGATGCAACTTTAGAAACTGGATTAGTAGTAAGGGTTCCTTTATTTGTTGAACAAGGAGAAAAAATAATTGTATCAACAAGTACTGGTAAATATGATTCAAGAGCATAAGATATAATTTTATATCTTTTTTTTCATATATTTTATTAGGTGATATTATTGAAATTAAGTGAAATTAATAAAATATTAAATGGAAAAATTAATAAAGATATTACATTTAATAAAATAAGAACTTCTTCTAAAGAAATAGAAAAAGGTGATTTATTTTTAGCTATTAATAAAGGTCAT
Organism: uncultured Bacilli bacterium; assembly: GCA_944372275.1. GTDB lineage: Bacteria > Bacillota_I > Bacilli_A > RF39 > UBA660 > Faecisoma. The sequence goes on along the minus strand of CALVYO010000069.1, from coordinate 3,343 downwards.
GATTATATTGATGAGGCAATTAAAAATGGAGCAACAGCAATTATAAGTGAAAAATATTTGGATATCCCTAGCATTAAAGTTGATGATAGTATTTTAGCTTTAGGTCAAATTGCCCATTATATTAGAAGTCTATATAATATCCCTTTGATTGCTATAACTGGTAGTGTGGGAAAAACTACTACAAAAGAATTAATATATTTAGTTTTAAGTAAAAAATATAAAGTTTTAAAATCAAATAAAAATCAAAATAATCATATTGGTTTACCATTAACTTTATTAAATTTGGATGAAACATATGATATAGTAGTAACCGAATTAGGTATGAATCATTTTAATGAAATCTCTTATTTATCAAAAATATGCAATCCTAACTATGCAATAATAACTAATATTGGAACTGCTCATATTGGTAATTTAGGAAGTAAAAAAAATATTTTAAAGGCTAAATTAGAAATATTAGATGGAATGAATGAAAAAAAATTAATAATAAATAATGAGGACAAATATTTAAAAAAAATAAAAAATACAATTAAGGTTGATACTAAATCATTAAATATTAAAAATATAAAATATGGTTTTATTCAAGAATTTGATATTGAAGATGTTCACTTTGTATTTAATTCATTTAAACATTTATTAGATGATGTATATATTGCAATTAAAGTTGGTTTATTATTTAATATTGATTTAAATTTAATTAGTGAAGCAATAAGTGAATATCAAACTATGGATGGAAGATTAAATATAATTAATAAAGAATACAAAATAATAGATGATAGTTATAATAGTAGTTATGAAGCTTTAATTGGTGGACTAGATATATTAAAAAATGAAAGTAATAAAAAATTTATTATTTTAGGTGACATGTTAGAGTTAGGTAAATATAGCATTAAGTATCATAAAAAAATAAATAAACATTTAAATAAAATAAAAAATAAAGAAGTTTTATTAATCGGTAACTATACTAAATTAATTAAAGGAATTCATTTTGATAGTATTGATGAAATAATAGGATATTTAAAAAATAATATAAAAGAAAATAATATTATTTATATAAAGGGAAGTAGAAAATTTAATTTAGATAAAATAAAAACACGCATTTAGCGTGTTTTTTGAGATGGTGTAAATTGTTCTTGTTCTAATTTTTTATATAAATCTTTTTTAAATACTACTATTTCATTTATTTTAGCTACAATTAAATTATAATCTCTTGTACCAAAGTATATACGTACTAAAGAACATAAATAATCAATTTTTTTACTAGTTATTTTAATTGAATCATCAATTTCTAATTTATTAGCTAATAAAGTGACTTTTTTTATACTTGATATCGCTCTTGCATAGTTAAATAAGTGATTGTAAGTAATTTTTTTTGAAAGTAAGCATCTTATAAATGCTTCATCATTAGGAAAAACGATAGTTGCTGCTAATAATTCTTTAGCAATAGGATTTAATTTTTGATATTTACTACCTATATAAGCAATTTCTTTAGCCCTTGCATCTAATAATTCTTTTAACATTTCAGAACTAAAAGCATTTCTTAAATATGTTCCATGCTTTAATCCTTCTTTTCTAATAAAATTAATTTCTTCTTCAGTTAAACTTTTTAAATCTTCTTTAGTTATTATAGTATTAAAATCGATTTTGCTATCTAATCTTTGTTGCATAAAAATCCCCCTTTCAAAGTACGAGTGATATATTAGCACACTTTTATAATCTTGTCAAATTTTTAATTTTAATATATAATTGTTTTTGGTGATTTTTGTGAAAATAAAATATGAATTAATTAAAAATTATAAAAAAGCTAGATTAGGTAAATTAAAAACTAATTATGGTACTTTTGATACACCTATGTTTATGCCAGTTGGTACTTTAGCTAATGTTAAGACACTTACTCCTGAAGAATTGTATGATATGAATAGTGCGGTGATTTTATCTAATACTTATCATCTATGGCTAAGACCAGGTGAAGACATTGTTGATAAGGCCGGTGGATTACATAAATTTATGAATTATAATGGTCCTATTTTAACTGATAGTGGTGGCTTTCAAGTATTTTCTTTAGCTAAAAAGAAAGATATAAGTGAAGAAGGGGTTATATTTAAAAGCCATATTGATGGTAAAAAATTATTTTTAACTCCAGAATTATCTATTCAAATTCAAAATAAATTAGATAGTGATATTGCGATGAGTTTTGATGAATGTATTCCATATCCAGCAAGTTATGAATATGCTAAGGCTAGTACAGAAAGAACGATTAGATGGGCTAAAAGAGGAAAAGAGGTACATAATAATCCTAATCAATCTTTATTTGGTATTGTTCAAGGTGGCGAATATCAAGATTTAAGAGAATATAGTGCGAAAGAAACTGTTAAATTAGATTTCGATGGTTATTCTATTGGTGGAACTAGTGTTGGCGAAGATAAAGTTACGATGTATAATATGATAGATTATGCTATCAAATATTTACCTACTGATAAACCTCGATATTTAATGGGGGTAGGAGAACCTATTGATTTATTAGAAGGTGTCGAACGTGGTATTGATATGTTTGACTGTGTACTACCAACTAGACTTGCCCGTCATGGTAATGCATTTACAAGAAACGGGCGTATTAATTTAAAAAATTTAAAATATAAAGAAGATTTCACACCAATTGAAGATAATTGTGATTGTTATACTTGTAAAAATTATACCAAAGCATACATAAGACATTTAATTACTTGTGATGAAATGTTAGGTGGTAGATTATTATCTATTCATAATATAAGATTTTTAATTAAAGAGATGGAAGAAATAAGAGAATCTATTAAAAATGATACTTTTGATGAATATAAAGAAGAATTTATTAAGCAATATAAAAATAGTGACTAATCACTATTTTTTAAGTTTATGCCAATCATACTGCCAATTATACTTGATATGATGGTTATCGTATACAAAATAATATTTGATATATTAAAACCTTGGTCAAAGGCTAAGTAATTGAATATAAAAGATAAAATTATAATAATTAATCCAAATTTAATACCTTCTAACCAACCTTTATTAATGCTTGTTTTACCTAATAAAAGTCCACCTATAAAAAATGAAATAAATGGAGTTATATAAGAAAATGCAGTTACTATTTTAATGCTTATTAAATTTATATAATTTAATAAAGTAATTATAAAAGTTAATATTAATAAAATACCAATACTAATTCCTAATGATTTACCTAATTTTTTTAAATATAACATGATATCACCTAATAATTATTATGTTTTTGTATAAAAAAATAGAACTTATTTCATAATGATAATAGGTGATGAAAATGTATTTTAATATTATATTTAAAACTTTA
>CALVYO010000068.1 GCA_944372275.1 uncultured Bacilli bacterium | reverse complement strand
ATTAAATTATATCAAAAGAAAAACAAACAACCATCAAAGATGGTTGGCGAATGAAATTTATTTCATTCTTTTTTTATGTTATAATAATTTAAGTGAGTGTGATAATTATGAAAAAAAGAGTTTTAACTGGGTTACAGCCTACTGGGGTAATTACTTTAGGTAATTATATCGGCGCTATAAAACAAATGATAGAGTTTCAAGAGGAATATGATTCATATATATTTATAGCAGATATGCATGCTATCACAATAAATCAAGATCCTATTGAGTTAAGAAATAATATCAAAAGTTTAGTTGCTTTATATATGGCGTGTGGAATAGACTTTAATAAAAATACAATTTATATACAGTCTGATAATCCTTATATTGCAAATATAAGTTGGATGTTAGAATGTAATACTTATTATGGAGAATTATCTAGAATGACTCAATTTAAAGATAAATCTAAAAAAAATGCTAATTTTACTTCAGGATTATTAACTTATCCAGTATTGATGGCTGCAGATATACTTGCAATGGATACAGATTATGTTCCTGTTGGAATAGATCAAAAACAGCATGTTGAATTAGCAAGAGACATAGCGATTAGATATAATAAGAAGTATGGAGAAACTTTTAAAATTCCAGAACCTATAATTAAAAGTACAGGAACTAAAATTATGGATTTACAATATCCTGATAAGAAAATGAGTAAAAGTAGTGAAAATCAAAAAGGTGTTATAAGATTATTGGATGATTTAAATGTAGTTAGAAAAAAAATAATGTCTGCAACTACTGATAGTGAAATGGTTGTTAAATTTGATACTGTAAATAAACCTGGTATTTCTAATTTAATAAATATATATAGTTCTTTAACAAATAAAAGTATTAAAGAAGTGGAAAGTGAATTTAAAGATTCTAACTATGGTAATTTTAAAACTAAAGTTGCAGATGTTGTAGTAGACGTTTTATCAGATATACAAAATAAATATAATGAAATTATAAACGGTGATAAAATTGATGAAATATTAGATCATGGTATGTTAAAAAATATTGAAATTTCTAAAGTTTTTTATGAAAAAATGAAAAAAAGCATAGGGTTGGGTAGAAAATAAGAAATTTTTCTTGATAATTGTATTATTTAATGATACAATTACTTTGTTCTGGCGGGATTGGTGAAGTGGTTAACACGCCGGATTGTGGCTCCGGTATGCGTGGGTTCGATCCCCACATCTCGCCCCATATTGAAATTTACGCACACCTTTGTGTGTTAAATAAGTAAAAGTTCGTAATACTTGGTATTATGGACTTTTTTCTTTTGCAAAGGTGGTGAATTATAAAATGAACGTGTCCATAGAAACTTTAGAATTTCCTTTGTGTATAAAAAATAAAATATTAAGGATTAAAGATATTACTAAACTTAACATAGAATATATATCAGGTAAGAACATAATATTTAAAAACACTAATTTAGGGTTATTTGAGCCACATAAAGTTATTATTAGTAATAATTATAATGGCATAGTAATACTCTGTTATAATGAGGATACAATGCTTTATAAAGATGATTTAAATACTATTACAATAAATGAGTTGACTGACATAATTAAGGTATTATTAGAAAAAAATTAAAAAATTTTTAAAATTTATTTTTCCTTTATTTATAAGGGTTTAACGATTGTTTTGATATATTTTTTTCAAAAAGTGGCCATTGCGTGTCCTAAAAAAATGTGGTATTATGATAATATACGACAATTATAGATAGTTGTATATTTATGTAGTTTGGTAGTTCTAACACAAGGGAATTTCTCTTGTGTTTTTTTGTCGTTAAAAATTATAGAAAAGGAGAGAAAAAATATGGATGACAAAAAGTTTGTAGTAGGACTTTACCCAAGAGTTTCAACGGAGGATCAGTCTAGATTTGGTCACAGTTTAGATGAACAAAAAGATAGAATGTATAAATTATGTGACTATAAGGGATATGAAGTATATAAGGTGTATGAAGATGCAGGAATAAGCGCTAAGGATATGAATCGTCCTGCATTTCAAGAAATGATTCAAGATATTAAAAACGGAAAGATAAACAAGATAATTGTTCATAAGTTAGATAGACTTACTCGTTCTATCAAAGATTTATAAGAAATATGTACATTTTTAGAAGAAAATAATTGTAGTTTAGAAAGTATTAGTGAAGATATTAATACTTCATCTGCAAATGGTAAATTTTTTATTAGAATGCTTACTATACTTGCTCAATTAGAAATAGAAAGAACAAGTGAAAGAACTAAATTTGGAATGATTGGTGCAGTTAAGAAAGGACATTTTGTAGGACGTGCTCCTATCGGTTATGATAAGGTTGATAAGAAGTTAGTAATTAATGATATTGAAAGTGAAGTAATTAGAAGAATATTTGATTTATATATTAAAGGTATGGCCGCTAATGCTATTACTAAATTATTAAATGAAGAAAAAGTATTAAATAGAAAATGGATACCTACTTTAGTAGATAGAATTTTATCAAATGAAATTTATATAGGTAATTATGTTCATAGAAAAACAATTAAAGGAGAAGAACCTCAAAAATTTATAGGAGTAGCTCCGGCAATTATAGAAGAAGGAATTTTTAATATAGCTCAAATCCAAAAACAAAAGAATTTAAAGAACTATAAAAGAAAGCAAACTTATATTTTTATGCAATGTATAAAATGTCCTAAATGTGAAACTATCATGGGTGGTTGTTCTAGTAAAAGTCATACTGGAGAAAAACATTGTTATTATCAATGTGCTAATTGTAAAACAAGAGTAAGTGAGAAGAAAATAGAAAAACAAATGATTAACTTTTTAGATGATATGTTAGATTTCTTTTTATTGGTAGATAATACTTATAAACCTTATTTGTATCAAGAAACTGAAAGTGAATTAAAGAAATGTAATAAAATAATTAATGAACTAAATCAAAAAGAAAAAAGAATTAAAAAAGCATTTGTAGATGGTATCGTTGAAGAAATAGAATTAAAAGATGAATTAGATTTTATTAAAAACCAACGAAAGAAAACAGAAGAAAAAATAAAAGATTTAACTATAAAAGAAACAAATGAAGATCATAAAAGTGATATGAGATTTATTTATAACTTAAGACAATTGGAACAAATAAAAAAGAAATCTTATTATGTTAGAAAGAATGGTTTGTGGGATATATTACCTAAAGAACAAAAGCAAGAAATAGTATTTAAATATATTGATTATGTAAACATTGAAATAGATAAAAAGAAAAATGTTTCAATTAAAAAAATAAATATAAATAAGAAAGAAATTGAAAATATAGGATATATGTTTAGAGAAAATTGTTTTGATATTTTAATTAATTCTAATGATAAAAATATAATATTATCTAATTATCAATCAAATGAAGATATGGAAAAATATATAAAATCATTAAGTGAATTTTATAAAATAAATCAAACTAATTTAAATATCAAATCACTTAATTTAGAAGAATTAAATAAAGATAATAATTTATTACAGATAATTCCTAATAAAAAAGATAACAGATTTGATAAAGAAACTTTAACATTATTAACAATAAATACCTAAAAAACAAAAAATATGGTATAATAATTGTGTTTTAAGGAGGGTTTATTATGTTTAAATATAATGAAAAAGATTTATACGATAGATGCGGTGCAATTGATGTGCCATATAATCCTGACCACAAACCTACTTTTGATGGTAAATTTGCAGAAATTGATGGAACTAAAATACCTGTTATGAATTTTCATTTTCAACCAGATTCAAAATTTACAAGAGGAATATGTTTAAGAACAATGTTTGGATATATACCAATTGAAAATATAACTCAATTTAGAGATATATTTGACCGTTCCAAATATTGTCAAGATGAAACAGAATGGAGTTTCTTATATGACGAAGAAAGAGCTTCAGAAAAATCTAAAGAACAAGTTAAAAAATTATCTTTAACTTTGGGAAAACATTGGAATGGAAAATAAAATATTGTTAAGGAGCGAATAACATGGATAATAAAGATTTATACGATATAGTGATGGAATCAGAAAGAAAAGCAAACCTAATGCATATTGAACAAGATAATAGAGAAAGAGAACAATTTGGAGATAAAGATTATTTAGATGTTGCAATTGAAGCTGGCAAAAAATTTAACTCAGAATATAAAGGAAAATTTGATGCTTCTACTTTAGAAAAAATAAAATCATTATATAATATACAAGATGACGAAACTGCTCAAAGAATTATAAATTTAAAATCAATTATCAAACAAACAAAACAACAAAGTATGACAATAGATGAATTAATAATCTTTTTAAATGATGCTATGAACTATGATGAAATGCAAATATGGTTAATGAGACAAAAAATTAAAGGTGTAGAATTATCTTTAAACGAAAAGTTAAAAAAATTTTTTGATTTAAATTCTGATGAAGAAATATTAAAAATATATGATATTCAACAAAATTATGATGAGAATAATATTACAGGAATTAGAAAAGTTTTAACTAAAACTAGTCAAAAAAAATCTAAATAAAACTGAAATATAAATATATTTATGAACACAGAAATGTGTTCTTTTTTTGTGCCTAAATTTTGAAAGGAGGTGAATTTTATAAATTATTTCTTTGAAATAGTTATGCCACAATTGTTAGAGTATTTTAAAGAAAATGCAAAGGGTATATACCTTATGCTTTGCTTTCTGAACTATTAATTAATAATAAAAACTATGAAAAAGAAGTGAAAGAAATGATTGAAAAATCAAATGAAGTTAGTAAAAAATATATAGAAAAAAATAGAACTGTCGGAGACTAATTATTAGGGTTTTAGGGAGTATTCCCTAACAAGTGGACGGGTGTGTATACACCATGCTTGATAGATAAAATTTATATATTACGTTACCCGTCCCTTTATCTTTTGAAAGGAAATATTTTATGAGTGAAAAATTGCTAGATAGAAAACAAGTTCAAGAGATGTTTTCATTAACTACTAAACAATTTGGTAGAGTTATGAGAAATATAGAAAGAAGACATCCTTTAGAATCTTGGATTAAAAGAATAAAAGAAAATAATAAAGAAAAAGTATATATAAAACAAGAATGTGTTGAATGGTTAAAAGAAGTTTATTTTAATAAAGAAGAACACTATTTAACTTTAGAAATACAATTTTATAAAAAAAGAATATTTGCGTTAGAGCAGGAATTAGAAATAATTTCTGAACCTAAGAAATATCAAAATACTTTATTAAGATTTTTAGAATTAGAATTTAACAAAAGTAGAAATATAATACAAGTAGCAGTTCATAGAATACAAAAAGAATTTCCTTATCCAATTAAGTATGAAGTATCAGGTATGATTTTTGTAAAAGCAGAAGGACTTAAATGGTTGCATGAAAATTATTTTAGAAGAGATTACTTAAAAGAATTAGAAGAATATAAATGGGAACTAGAAATGAAAAAAAATTATTAAAAGTCTAAGATTTATAGTAATTTATAAAATTGTTTGATATAATATTTATAGATTTAAAGGGCTAGTACAGACTTTGAGTAAGTTTTGTATTGGCTTTTTTTAGAAGTGGGGTGTTTAAATGAATTTTTCAGGTTTAATTATTAATGGATACAATTTTATAGATGTTGTAGGTTCTGGAAGTTTTGGTACAGTTTATAAAGTAGAAAAAGAAAATGTTATTTATGCAGCAAAGGTATTTTCGGAATCGTTCGTTTTAAAGGAGTATACAAATGATAGAAATAGAATAACTAATGAAATAGATGCATTAAAAATAGTTAATAGTGATAATTTAGTGAAATATTATGATGATTTTGAGTATATTTTAGAATCGGGTTTAAAAACGCATATAATTATAATGGAATTTGTTACAGGAGAAAAACTTACTAATGTGATTAACAATATTACTAATGAAGCGGAATTAATCGACTTATTTAAAAACATTTTAAGTGCTGTTAATCAACTTCATAATTACGGTATTATTCATAGAGATTTGAAACCTGATAATATATTAATAACTGATGATGGTAAAATTAAGATTATAGATTATGGATTAGCTAAATTAATTGATTTTTCTTCTATTACAAGAACAGGAGATAATATTGGAAGTCCAATGTTTATGTCACCTGAACAAATCGCAGATAGTAAGCATATAACTTTTAGAAGTGATATTTATTCCTTAGGGGTAATTTTATATTTAATGTTTACAAAATCTTATCCATATGATGTTACTTCTTTGGAAGAATTAATATATAAAATTATAAATATACCAATTATTCCTCCATCAGAAAGAAGAAACAATAATTTATCTCAATATATAGAAAAAATTATTTATAAATCATTATCAAAAAAAGATTACAATAGATATCAAACTATAGATGAATTTTTACAAGCATTTGATAATGTTGAAAATGAAGATAGTATAACTCCATCAAATTATTACGCATGGTTAATTAATGAAAAAAAAGTATATGAAACTTATACACAAAAATGCAAATTAAATTGTATTTTCCCATTGCATTTAAAATATTCTCAAAAAGGATTATATACGCATATGTTAAATAATAAAAATGATGTAATTATAGATCCATCCACTCAGCGTTTTAGTTATGCTACTTTTTCAAATGTAACAGGGCTAGTTAATTTATCTTATAGTCCAAAAACTGGAGTTATGGATTTAGATTATTTAAAACAAAAAAATAATAGAGAAGAATATATAAAAAATTGGTATAGTGAGATTTGTGAATTTAATAAAGTCATATTACCATATCACTATATAAGTAATACAAACTATAAAGCGGATAAAATAGAAGAATGGATAAAAATTAATGTTCAACTTATTAATGAAAGTTTAGATTATATTGAATCAAAAGAAAAGCAATTAGAAACATATGCAATGATTTCAATTAATCTCAACAATTTAATTTATGAAAGAGAAAGATTGTTATCCTATTATGTGAATCTAAAAGTTGATAAATATATTGTACAAATTTCTGATATGAAAAATCCAAATATTCAAAACCTTGCTACTTATGTTGAATTTGTAAAAACATTGCAAAATACAACTGGTAAAGATGTAATAGCATTAAAAGTTCCAGTAGCATTAGGATTATATTTGATTTCAAATGGAATACATGGATTTTCATGTGGAATTTCAGAATTAGAATTTTTTGATGAAAATTATATTAAAGATGAAAGCGATCCATTTAATTTATATGCAAAATTTTATTTT
>CALVYO010000067.1 GCA_944372275.1 uncultured Bacilli bacterium | reverse complement strand
TTCACTCAAACTCTTTCATACAGCATTACATGAATTGGCCTTGAACATTCTCCTCAACTAGCTCTAGGCTTACGGAATTCACTCCTCATATTTATAACTTACCTTGTTATATATATTGTACCATAATTTTTAAAAAATAAATATTTTTTTGTAAATTTTAAATAGAATCAATACAATTATTTACAATCCATTCCTTTAATTTATTCATATTATTTGTTTCATAATAATCGATTAACAAAGTAAAATATTCGCCTATTTTTTCAACTGGAACTGATATAATACCTTGACCATTTTTTATCATTTCCTTATTTGCAACTAAGTTTGCTACTCTTTTATTACCATCTAAAAACATTTGACTTCTTTGAATCCAACAAAATAAATTTATACATCTATCTAATTTATTAGTAATGTTTAATATTTCTTTTAATTCTTGTTCATAATTACATTCACTAGGTAGTTTAGGACGCCACGATGTACCTGTTATACCTACATCTTTTGTTCTAAAATCACCTAAAGGATAAATATTTTGTCCTTTACATATTTCAAAATGAATTTTTTTAATATAATCAATTGTCAAGTCTTCATCTATGGTATTAAATACATATTCCCAAGCATCTTTTAAGCCCTTTAATTTAAGCATATCATCTATTGAAATTTTCCCTGTATTAACATTATTCATAAATGAATAAGTATCTGCAAATGTTACTGCTATCCCTTCTAAAATAGCACTTTTATAGATGTTATCTACTAATTTTCTTTTTGCAAAAAATATATTATCTTCTTTAGTCATTATCTATCCTATTAAATAATAATTCAACATTATTTATTTTCATATCACCATTTAATTTATATTCTTCCCATTTAAATGGTTCTAAGGATAGCATTTTTTTAATTTTATTTGCACTACTAGGTATAAATGGATTTAACAAATTAGACAAATTAGCCATTATATAAACACAAGTATAAGTAGTTTCATTAAATAAGTTAATATCTTCTTTAACTTGGACCCAAGGTTGTCTTTCATCGTAATATTTATTACCTAATGTAGCATATTCAATAACTTTATTTAATGCTTCTTTTAATTCGCCATCAGTTATCAATTTACCTACTTCATCATAGATAGCCTTAGTTCTAGCCATAATATCTTCATCAATTTCTGCTTTTTTAATAATTCCATCAAATTTTTTATTGATAAATGATAAATTACGGTTGATAAAATTACCTATTACACCTACTAAAAATTTATTATGGGCTAAAATTAAATCTTCAGAAGAAAAGTTAACGTCTTTTTTTTCTGGACCATTAAATGTCATATAAAATCTAACTGTATCTTTACCATACAAACTAACTAATTCATCCATTGTGATTAAATTACCTTTAGATTTACTCATTTTTTCGTCATTCATATTGACATATTCACAAGATATAATTTTTTTAGGTAATTGATATTTTGGATTTAATGCTGATAAAAGTGCTGGATAAATAATTGTATGGAAAGTAATATTATCTTTACCATGAACAAAATAAGTTATTAAATCTTTATGATCGGTTACAAATGATTCAAAATCGATATTTCTATCTTTACATACTTTCATTGTTGCTGTTAAATAACCTAATACTGCTTCAATCCAAACATAGATTTTTTTATCTTCATAGCCACTAACTGGAACATCTACTCCCCATGTTAATTGTCTAGTAGTAGCCCTATCAATTAAACCTAAATTAAGGTATTTCATAGTTTCATTATAAGCATTTTTGCGCCAATCATCTTTATGTGATTCAACATATTTAGTTAATATATCTTGAAAACTAGATAATTTAAAATACAAATGTTTATTATTTTTAACTATTGTACTAGTTCCACACATTTTACATTTTTTATCTTTTAATTCTTTAGGATTAATAGGACTTAAACAATCATCACATTGTTCCCCCATTGCATGACCACCACAATGTGGACAAGTACCTATTATTTCTCTATCTGATAAATATTCATTACATTTAGGACAAAAATCTTGTTCTTCCTCTTTTTCATAAATATAGCCATTATCTAAAATTATTTTATAAAATTCTTGTACTTGCTTCTTATGTTCGTTTGTCATAGTAGCAGTATAAAAATCATAAGAAAAATCTAAAGATTTAAAAGAATTAGTAAATTCATTATGGTATTTATTTGCTATATCAAGGGGATTTATTCCTTCTTTTTTAGCCCTTACTGTAATTGGCGTACCATGACAATCAGTTCCTGATACATAAATTACATTGTTACCACAACCTCGATGATAACGAGCAATTATGTCACCAGGAAGTAATGCTGCTAAATGGCCAATATGTAATGAGTTATTAGCATAAGGCCAAGCTCCACCTATTAATATATCTTTCATATTTCATCTCCTATATCTAAATTTATACAAAAAACTGCATATAAAGGTACAGATTTTATATTATTTTTAAACCCAAAATTTTTACTAGAAATTCTTATTGCGTATTTAGGATTATATTCGTTAATATAATTAGTTAAACTTCGGGATTTAACGTGATTACTTGTTTTGACTTCAACTGGTATTATACTTCCTTTTTTAGATTGTAAAACAAAATCTATTTCTGATTGATAATCATTTTGCCAATAATTTAAGTTTAAATTATTATATTTGAAACAAGATGCAACATAATTTTCTGTTAACATACCGATCATTAATTCATTACCTATTTCTTGATTTTTAATTAAATATAGTGGAAATTTAGATAAATTGGTTAATAATCCAACATCGTTCATATATAATTTAAATGAATCTAATTGTTCATACATTTTTAAAGGGATACCAATATTAGTTTTATAGCATTTATTACATATTCCTGAATTAACTAACCAATCTATGGCATAACCAAATATCGTACTAGTACCACCTTTTTGAATTAATTTATATTGAAATTTTTTATTATCTTTAGCTAATTGATTAGGAATAGATTCAAATGCTGACAATATTTTATTAGCATCTTGATAACTAGTATATTTAGTAATATCGTTTTTATATAATTCTAATATTTTAGTTTGAATATCGATAGCATCGATTAAGGAATTAGATTTGGTGTATTCAACTACTACTTCAGGCATTCCACCGATTGCTAAATAATCACTATATAAATCTAAAGATTTTTCGTGTAATATTTTTGATAACTTAGTATTAGTAGCATAACCTTTTTTTATTTCTTCAATTAATAAATCATTATTAGTTGCCATTAAAAATTCTTCAAAATCTAAGGGATAAATATTTAATATATCCACTTTGCCAACTGGAAAAGAATAATTTTCTCTTTTAATATGAACACCTAATAAACTACCAGCACCAATTACATAATAATTAGGAGCATCTTCACAAAAATACTTTAAAGATGTTAAAGCTCTTGGATTTTGTTGGATTTCATCAAAAAATATTAAAGTATTCTCTGTAATTTTTTTATTAAAAAATATTTCTAATTGTTTAATAATATTATTAGGTTCGATATTTTCATTAATAATACTATTTATTATTTCATTTGTTTCAAAATTAACATAAATCATATCATCAAATGATTTACCAAATTCTTTTACTAAATAAGTTTTGCCTACTTGTCTTGCTCCATATAATAATAATGGTTTACGGTTTTTATTATTTTTCCAAGCAATTAACTCATCCATTACCTTTCTTTTCATAAGTATCACCATCTAAAATATAGCATATAACTCCAAAAAAGTCAATAAATTATTGATTAATTTGGAGTTATAGTCTATTTTATTACAATATTAACTAATTTTTTAGGTACTGTTATTACTTTAATTATCTCTTTATTTTCTATATATTTTTGAACATTATCTAATTCTTTAGCTAACTTTTCCATTTCTTCTTTAGAAGTTTCCATACTAACAACTATTTTTCCTCTTACTTTACCATTTACTTGGACAACCATTTCAAATTCTTCTTCTTTAGTTTTTTCTTCATCATAAGTTGGCCAAGATTCATAAGCAATAGTTTTATCATGACCTAACATTTGCCATATTTCTTCGGTCATAAATGGCGCAATAGGATTTAATAATTTAACAAAATTAGTAGCATATTCTAATGGGAAAACATCTTCTTTATAAACAGCATTTATAAAAATCATCATTTGTGATATAGCAGTATTAAAGTTTAATGATTCATAATCTAAAGTTACTTTTTTAACTGTTTGATGATATATTTTTTCTAGATTTTTATTTTCTACATCACTAACTTTTTCTTCATATAATCTATATACTCTATCTAAAAATCTTCTTGCCCCTTCAACACCTTTTTTACTCCAAGGTTTATCTGCTTCTAAAGGTCCCATAAACATTTCATATAATCTTAATGTATCTGCCCCATATTCACTAACAACATCATTAGGATTAATAGCATATTCGGGATATCTTTTACCCATTTTTATACCATTTTCACCTAAAATCATACCTTGATGAACTAACTTTTTAAATGGCTCTTTAACACTTACAATTCCTTTATCATATAAATAATTATTCCACATCCTAGAATATAATAAATGTCCTACAGCGTGTTCTGGGCCACCAATATATAAATCAACTGGCATCCAATGTTCAATTAATTTTTTATCGGCTAATTCTTTATCATTATGTGGATCAATATATCTTAAGAAATACCAACTAGAACCAGCTGAACCAGGCATAGTTGAAGTTTCTCTTTTTCCTTTTATTCCATTAACAGTAACATTTACCCAATCAGTTGCTTTATCAAGTGGTGATGCTCCAGTTTTAGAAGGACTATAATCTTCTAATTCTGGTAAAACTAAAGGTAAATTTTCATCCAATATATCTTTACCATTTTCCAAATGAATAATTGGAATTGGTTCTCCCCAATATCTTTGACGAGCAAAAATCCACTCTCTTAAACGATAATTAATATGTTTACTACCTAATTTATTTTTTTCTAACCATTCAATCATTTTATTAATGGCATCTTCTTTGTTTAATCCGTTTAAAAATTCTGAATTAATATGTAATCCATCACCAGTATAGGCTTCTTTAGATATATCGCCACCTTCAATTACTGGAATAATATCAATATTAAACTTTTTAGCAAATTCATAATCTCTTTCATCATGAGCAGGAACAGCCATAATAGCGCCTGTGCCATAGCTTGCTAAAACATAATCCGAAATCCAAATAGGAATTTTTTTATTGTTAACTGGATTAATAGCGTAAGCACCTGTAAACACACCAGTTTTTTCTTTATTTAATTCTGTTCTTTCTAAATCTGATTTAGAAGCACATATTTTTTTATATTCTTCTACTTCTTTTTTATTAGTAGATATCTTATCTACTAATTCATGTTCTGGAGCAAGTACACAATAAGTAGCCCCAAATAAAGTATCACATCTTGTTGTAAAAACGGTAAATTCATAATCATCAACTTTAAATTTAACGTGAGCTCCTATTGATTTACCAACCCAATTTCTTTGCATTTCCTTAGTTGATTCTGGCCAATCTATTTCATTTAATCCATCTAATAATTTTTCAGCGTATTTAGGAATATCGATAACCCATTGTTTCATATTTTTTCTAATTACTGGGTATCCACCACGTTCACTTTTACCATCGATTACTTCATCATTAGCCAAAACTGTTCCTAATTCTGGACACCAATTAACAGGCATATCAATTTGTTTAGCAAGTCCATCTTCATATAACCTACTAAATATCCATTGTGTCCATTTATAATAATTAGGATCACTAGTTGAAATACATAAGTCCCAGTCAAAAGAAAAACCTATTCTTTTTAATTGTTCTTTAAATGTTTCAATATTTTTATTTGTGAAAATAGCAGGATGATTACCTGTTTGGATTGCATATTGTTCAGCAGGTAATCCAAAAGAATCAAATCCCATTGGATGTAATACATTATATCCTTGCATTCGTTTCATCCGACAAACAATATCAGTTGCTGTATAACCTTCAGGATGGCCTGCATGTAATCCAACTCCAGATGGATATGGAAACATATCTAAAGCATAAAATTTTGGCTTGCTAAAATCCCAAACATCAGTTTTAAAAGTATTATTATCTTTCCAATACTTACGCCATTTTCTTTCAATATAATCTGTATTCATTATTTACACTCCTTTTTTAAATAATTACCTATTAAACTATAAAATATAAAAATTAGAGGTATTAAAACAATTAAACCAATTAATAACTGCAATATTAAATTTTCAACTAAAAATGTTGTTGTAAAAGCAATACTTATAATTAATGAATTAGTTAAACCTAAAATATTTGTAAATTTTTTCATATTTATTTTATTTACATTTATTTTATATCTATTGACAAAATACATAACTTGATTACTTTTTTTAAATTTATCATACCTTTTTGTTTGCAATATTACAGTAAACAAATAAAATAAATAAACAATTACAAACGATATTATAAAACCTAATAACATAAAATACCTCCAAACTATTTAATATTATATTATAAATTAAGATTAAATACAATAATAAAGCATAAACAAAAAGTTTAATTTCTTAAACTTTCTATTTCTTCTATAGTTAAACCTGTAACTTTATTAATTGTTTCTAAATCCATTTTTAATTCTAACATCTTTTTAGCAGTTTCTTGTTTATTTTGTTCGATTCCTTGAGTGATGCCTAATTCTTTACCTTGGGTAATACCTTCTTTCAATCCTTGTTGTTTGCCTTGGGTAATTCCTTGATTAATTCCCTTTTCATACATTACTTCTTCATATTGTTTTTGTTCTTCTTCTCTACTTATCCATTCTACTACTAATTTATCTTCATTGGCTTTTATTACATCTTCTTTAAAATTATCCACTATATCACTCTTTTCTGATAGTTCTTCTAATTCTTTTTTATTTAAATCTAACATTATTACCAATTCTTCACCTTTGGTAAACTTCTTACTATTATTATAATAGTTTTCTATATATTTGTCTATACCTATATTGCATATTTTGATGTAATCTGTTAATTCTATTTCGTGTTTTTTATCATATAATAAATATTCACATTTTTCATATTTACTATTTATAAAATTTAAATTTATTTGAACTATCTTATTTTTTACTTTATATTTATTTCCTCTTTCTGTATTTTCACTAGCCAATTTAAAAATATAATGTAAGTTCCTTATTAATATCTCTTCACTATAATTAGTATTTAATTCGACATTGATTATTTCATCTTTTGTTTTTACTAACAAATCTAATCGTTGACCACGTAATCTAAAATAATCTTGAATTAAATTTGGATTTAATATTTCTAATTCTATTATTTCTTTTTCTAAAATATGTTCTAATAATGGTTTTA